>JAYVXP010000185.1:0-13831 GCA_043785125.1 Bacteroidia bacterium | reverse complement strand
CTACTTGGCTGATTAACGGGTTGACCATATTTAAGGATAATCTGCTCACCTGACAACAACTGAATCTTAGACAAATAGTAGGTGTAGGATTCCTGAGTCGAATTCGTAGCAGAACTCAAATTCACACCATTGGCAACCAATGTGGTGTAAGTAATATGCGTCGTTTCAATTTCATTAAAATAAAAGATTGTCCCGTCCGGAGTTGTCAACGTAAATGTCTTATTCGATGAAGAATAATCAATTTTGATGTTCTGTCGGTCAAGAACCTCAAAGGTTCCGGTCTTTTTGTTAAAAAAAAATTTCCCAGAGTAATTAAGAAAATTGAAAGAGAATATGTCTGGTTCATTGTCATATGTTCCCCCGAAAAAATATTGAATTGTGGATGAGTTAATGCAATTCACAAGGCCGGGAAAAGATCCGTCCTGAGCAGCAAATGAGTGTGAATAATACGGTACGGAACAACTTGTATGATATTGATCATATCCTGCTAATTGATAATGATCAGTTGACATTGAAGCTATCGTTGTCACGGGATCAAGTTGATCAGATCCATAGTATCCGTTTAATAAGAAATCATTTTGGCCAGAAATTACTTGATTTATCATCCCTCCCGCATTTAATGACCAACCTAATCCCATAAAACTAGCCTCCTCTGAAACTTTTATTCCTGAAGCATTGTAAGACGCCGTTACAGGAAAGGATAATTCCTTCACCTTCATGTTGAATAGCGAAACTGATATGTCGGGAATTCCTGTGTACTGGCCAATCGGAATATCTCCATATTTTGAAATGGCCGCTACATTTGGTGAAGGTGGTACTGGATTTGTATAACCCTGAGGCACCGGATCATATTGTGCAGAAAGTGAATTAGTTAAAAGAAAAAAAACAATCGAAAATAGAAAAGAATTAGTGTTGTTCAGTTTCATAAAGCCGGAATGGTTGCCTTTGGTAGATTTTCAATTTAATGAAAATCCTAAATAAAACAAACATGACTTTAGGATGTACAAAAAAAACGCTGCAAGACAGATAATTACGCGTGAAATCTATTACTTACAACTGGAAGAGCCTCTACATTTGCCTATGTTCAGTAAAGCGAAACTTACCTATGGATACCACTGAAACACCGGCTTGTGAATTATTTCATTTTCAGTGTTGGCCAAAGAAGCATTGATAAAATGAATTCCATAATGATATTCATAACTCCGCTCCCCGTGTCGGTGGCCGCACACAAAATAAGTGGGCTCGACCCGCACCAGCCTCCTCAACAATTCTTTAGAGCCTTCGTGTTCTCCATTAGCATTTTCATCCAACACACCGTAGGCAGGAGTATGCATAATCACCATATTACTGTCCTCCGGAATTTTGTTCCAATGCCCGTTGATTTCTTCTTTCATTCTGGTAAATGCATTTCCTGAGCGGTGGGGATTATACGGCGATCCCCATATTTTTAATCCCCCGATTTCCACTCCGGATTCCTCCAGGTACACAACATTGGAAGGCATCATCCGCCGCACCATGCCCGGATCCTCCTCAAAAAGATGATCGTGCGCTCCCGCAATAAAAATTTTGTGTTTGTAGTTGAGGTGAGAAAACCATTGCAGAAAATCGCGGACTTCCCCGGCTGTGCCGCCTTTTGTTACGTCCCCGGCATGGACTATCATATCGCCACGGGGTAATAGCAACGCATCGTGCTGGCCATGGGTGTCACTGATAAACATGGTATTCATACGTTAGTGTCGGTTAGGTCAAACTAAAATTTCCCCATTACATGTCCTTTCTGGTCCTTGGCGGAATAACAAAATCGTATGCTCCATTTTTCTCCACCAATTCAAATCCCGCCATTTTTACGTCCCTTGAATTTCCACCGACAAAAACCTGGAACATTCCGGGTTCGGCACCAAAGCTCATGTCCTTCCGATAAAACTTCAGGTCCTCCGGCTGGATGGTAAACACCACTTCCTTTGATTCATTCGGATTCAGTAAAATCTTTTGAAACCCTTTTAATTCTTTCACTGGCCGGGTTACGCTCCCAACCAAATCCCGCACATACAATTGTACAACCTCCTCGCCGGGCCGGTTCCCCGTGTTGGTGACGCGGCAGGTAACCGATACCTGACTTGGATCCAAGTTTGATTTTTTGCTCACATCAATTTCCGCATAACTAAAAGAAGCATAGCTTAACCCATATCCGAAAGGATAAAGCGGCTCGTTGGAGACATCCAGGTATTTGGACGTGTACTTATTGTTTGGGGCTTGCGGGCGGCCTGTGCTCTTCTGATTATAGAAAATCGGAATCTGACCCACGGATTGTGGAAAGGACACCGTCAGTTTTCCGGAAGGATTATAATCGCCATACAAGACATCGGCGATGGCGTGCCCTGCCTGCGTACCTAAAAACCATGCTTCTACAATCGAAGGGATATGCTGATCAATCCAATTGATGGTCAACGGCCGACCATTCATCAACACCACCACCACCGGCTTACCTGTTTTATAAATTTCTTCCACCAGTTTTTGCTGGACGCCGGGCAAATCAAGTATCGAACGACTGGCCGCTTCACCGGTCATCAAGGCTGCCTCGCCGACAACCAGAACAACGACATCAGACTGAGAGGCTACCTTTACGGCCTGGGCAAAATATTTTGTGGAGTCATCATTGATATTACACCCTTTTGAATACGTCACCTGGGTTCCGGCAGGAACTTTTGCCTGTACTCCTTCCAGCAACGTAACAGCCTTTTTCCAATCCCCGGCAGCCGACCACGCGCCAATCATTTCTTTTTTCGCATCGGCCAATGGGCCAATGATCGCCAATTTTTTTATGGATCGGGATAACGGCAACAATTCCTTTTGCTGACCGGGGAGACGGGCATTTTTTAACAGCACAATTGATTTACTGGCAATATCGCGGGCCGCTTTCAGAAATTCAGGTTTCATCACGGTTGCTTTCTCACGCTCTGCATTGCTATACCGGTAAGGGTCATCAAATAAACCCAGTTCAAATTTCTTTCTCAAAATTCTTCTTACCGAAAGGTCCACCAGTTCCGCTTTCATTTTGCCTTCGCGTACCAACCGGGCCAGCGCCTCCTGATAAAAACCGGATTGCATGTCCATGTCCAATCCCGCTTCCAACGCAAGGGAAGCAGCCTCGGCGGTATCCGCTGCCACGCCATGTGGGATCATCTCCATAACGGATGTATAGTCTGAGACTACAAATCCAGTAAAGCCCCATTCCTTGCGCAATAACTCGGTTAGTAAAAACTTATTACCTGTAGCCGGCACCCCATCAACATCATTAAAGGAAGACATGACTGTAGCTGCACCCGCATCAACCGCCGCTTTGTAGGGAGGTAAATAAACCTGCCGCAAGGTTCGCTCAGACATATCCACCGAATTGTAGTCGCGACCTGCCTCTGCGGCACCATACGCTGCAAAATGTTTGACTGAAGCCATGACCGAGGTGAGATCACCCAGCTTTTCGCCTTGATATCCCTTCACCATCACCCTGGATATTTCACTGCCCAGGTAAGTATCTTCTCCTCCTCCTTCAGCGATTCTTCCCCAACGTGGGTCGCGGGCGATATCCACCATCGGCCCAAAAGCCCAATGCAACCCTTCTGCAGACGCCTCGGTAGCAGCAATGCGCGCTGATTGTTCAATGAGTTTCAAATCCCAACTCGAAGACAATCCCAATGGAATTGGAAAAATCGTGCGGTGTCCGTGAATAACATCATAACCAAAAAGCAAGGGAATATGAAGGCGTGTTCCCTCCACAGCCAATTTTTGTAAGTCGTGTGTGTAGTTGGCTGTGTAGGCGTTAAAGATGGCGCCCACTTTTCCAGCTTTGATATCTTCTTTATAACCCGCCCTCATCGTAGGTCCTGTTACATCCCAATCGCTGGTGTAAAGGCTAAGCTGGCCGACTTTCTCATCCAGGGTCATCAGGACCATGAGTGAATCGACTCTTTTGTCAATCCGATCCGTGACCTTATCAGATGCATTGTAACATGACGCGGTGATCAAAATGAGGAGCAGTAAAAAAGGACTGTATCGCATAGCAGTTTTTTTATATCAATTAAACCCCAGCTTCGTTTTTGCCGGTTGCACTTCGGGGGCAGAAGAAAATAAAGTCCACAATAACTTCGATCTGTAATTTTCAATCATCACCGGAATAGGCCCCTGATCAATGGCCACATAAGAATCAGCATACCAGCCAGCCGTAAAATTGAATGCATCGTGGGGCCCATACATGTCATCCCAAATGCGATCGCCAATAACATCATAAAAAAACCGTAGTGCCTTCATCGATTCTATCGGCGTGTAGGGAAATGATGATAATGCCGCCGTCGGTGCGATGGTGCCATTATCGTTGCCCACGGATTGTGCGCCATAGCCATTGGGATTATCACTGGCCGTCAGACCCCAGCAAGCGTCGCTGTAACCCGCATAATAATCAGGATTGGCTTTGCAGTACGCATGATTAATAAGCGAAGCATTCACATTTTGAGTCCAATAGTTTGCATAGTCATCCGTAAAATGCGGATCCATACCCATATAGGAATATTGCACCCAGAATAATGGAGCAGGATCTGCAAGCGGCAAAACATGACCCTCACCCCCAAAAGTAAAAGTGTTTCCGTTTTTGATATTCCCATTTAATCCATAGCCATTTGCATAAACAACCTTAGGGATACTATGGGTGGGCGATGCCGCTGCCAGGAAATAAGTAATCTGCTCTTCAAAATATCCGTACAAAGGAAAATTCATGATCCACGCTTTATCCGGCGACCAATGCCAGTACAATACATTCTGCCCACCGTTTCGATACCAGTCCCATTCAACGGTATTGTATAGGTTGGTAATGCGGTTGATCAGATTATTTCCGGTTGTGTCTGAATTCGTTAAGTATTGACGAAAGGTGATGAGCCCCTCCATGAGAAAAGAAGTTTCCACCAGATCACCCCCGTCATCATTGGGACTAAAAGGAATGATGTGTCCTGTATTACCATCCATCCAATGTCCCCAAGCACCGTGAAAACGGTCGGCGGTTTCCAGAAAGCCAACGATCTTGTTAAGTCTGTCGATGCCGCTTTGTCTTGGTGTAATCCAACCTCTATCCATCCCCACAATGATGGCCATGATTCCAAAACCGGAGCCACCTGTGGTAACGGTATTTCCGGAAGTATTGCGTTCGCGTGCCATGCCACTGGCGGGATGGCCACCTGCGGGATAGGTTGAATTCCAGAAATAATTAATGGCCTGCTGTTGAATCAAATCCAGAAGTTCCGTGTCGGTTTTGGCCGGTTTACCTGAAGTATGGCCTCCAAGACCCGTAAAAAAATCCTGCGAGAATTTATTAAAAACCTCTCCTGCCGCTCCCTTCACCGCGGCGGAAATGGTAATCGTGTATTTACTTAAATAAAGAAGTGGTGCTGTCCTGGTGATCGTCAATGTTTTCTTGTCAGCTGAAAAAGTAAAGACCGGAAGCGTATTGTCCGGCCCGGCAATGCTGACGGTGCCGCTTGTAACCGTTGCTTCATCCAACGGCGCGGAGAAATCAATCTCAAAGGAAAGGCTCAATGGCAAATTGATAATCCGGTTGTTTGTTGTGATGAGTTGGCCGCCCACTTTGTATGAAAGAATGGAAAGTTGGCCGGCTATGGTTTTGAAATCGACCGAAAGGCCGGGGAATTCTTCTTTGTTTGCGCCCTTTATTTGGGTGGTGATACTGACGGTGTACTGTGTATTGTTTGCTAATGGTTGTTTCGGCTGAATGGAAACCGTCTTGTTATTATCGGTGTAGGAATAGTCAACCGCTACCAACAATGTTGAATCCTTGATCGTGATGGATGATGGGATGGTGGTGATGTCGAGGGCCGACGAGAAGGAAACTAAGATCGGCTGATTTACAGGCAGACCTGTGGTGACCGCACCGGAGAGCGCGACGACGGTACCAACCATTATACTGCTTAGCTGAAGTTTTGATGAAACAATTTTTACCGGATCATTTTTCTTGCAACCGGGCAGTGCCAGAAACAAAATGAGAACCGCTAAAAAAAACTTGTTCATCGTAGAGAGAAATGAAAGAGAAAGAAGAGGGTTTCGGGACAAGCCCAAAACCCTCTAACCCTAAATTAAAAAAACAATCCAAACACTATTTTTCCGAGTTGTACATCAATGTGATTTCTGCGGTACTCAAAGCACGGTGATACAAGTGAATATCATCCAATCCTCCTTTGTAATGCTTAGCATCGGTGCTGGCATATTGATATTGCATCTGACCCCATGAAGGGAATGTTGAAGCACGGCTTTCCCAGAAACCAAAAGCCCATGTTTTGTCCCAATAATCAGCAGCTCCGGGAGCCACTTTCGGATCATTAATCGCCATACCGGTGATACCGTAAAACTTCTTCCAATTGGCATCTTTGATGGATTGGAAGAAATTATAGTCTTCCTGGAATACCAATACGCCATTCCAATACAATGAAGATACTTTGGTGGTAGCGCTAAAGGTATAAACGATATGATTCCAGGTAGTAGCTCCAAAATTCGCCTGAATTTGGGCTGCAGTTTGCGCCTTGGTTACTACGATAGAAGTATCTCTGCCGGATCCATGAACACTGGCCCCGCCGTTGTAGTAAAAGTCAGTGAAGGCACTATCCACAACACCATTGTTAGAACGCTTATAGTTCTGCGCCCATTTTACCCAGCGCTCATGGTCTTCCACTTCAAACTGCATTCCCTGAAACGCTGCAACTCCCATGACAAAGTGTCCTTTTTCGCTTCCATCAGCACTAAGAATCGAAGAGTCAAGGTTCATCCAGAAAGCAATGCTGAATTCGGGATTCATGATCTGATCACCGTTGGGGATTTCAATAATACTGGTTGTTCCGTTGAATGATGCTGCCTTGCCTGCCGCTGTATTTCTACCTGATACATACGTAATATCAACAGCGTTAGACGGCGATGCAGGGCTGTGAACACCCAGTACGTCGTTAGGTGTATTTTCAAAACTCCAGTAAGAAATTTGCCCATCAGGAGTAAAGCTGCCTGAAGTAGTGAAGCTTCTTGTTACTGCAGTAAAAGAAAGACCGGCCGTGGATTTCAAACCTGCATCCAGTGCAACCACAAAGGTTGCTCCACCGCTCAGGGTTGCCGTAGGCGTAATCGTAAGTTTATTGCCGGCAACCGAAACGCTTATGGCAACGCTGGATTTATCAAAATCACGGGTAAGTGTAACATTGCTGGTGGTTGCTGTTGTTGCATCAATGGTCGTTGTAAAAGTAGCAACGATGGTTGATGCTGGATCAACACCCGTAGGAGCAATGGCGCCGTTAAGGTCAGCAGTACCCGCCATAATCGCAGTCAGGCTTAAAGGAATTGGATCATGGTGCGTGGTCTTACACGCTTCCAACGTTACCAGCCCCCCCAGCACCAGCAAAGTCAAAATTTTCATCGAATTTTTCATAAGTAATTAGTGTTTAGTTTGAGTTTTAAAATTTATAATTAAGCGTTGATGATTCATTTGTTCTATTCCCATCCCTGGTTTTGAGTAATGACATGATGAGAAAGGTCTATTTCCGTTTGAGGTATGGCAAGCAATTCATGCTGGCCGGCTTTAAATCCCAAAGGCCCAAGCACCCCAGTCGCATTGCCTGTGCGAATGAGGTCGAAGAAACGATTTCCTTCCAGTGCGAGTTCAATTCTCCGTTCCTTCAGAATAATTGCTCGCAATGGTCCTTGATTCGGTTCAGTGATCACAGGCAGCACCACATTGGGGTCATTGGCTCCACGGGCGCGGGCGCGAATCATATTCAGGTACAATAAAGCCTGTGCCGTTTTACCATTTTCATTGCTTGCCTCTGCCGCTATGAGCAGCACATCGGCATAACGTAAAAGTCTTCGGTGGTGAGCAAATTGCGTGGGGACGTTAATGCCCGGTGTCCATACTTTTCGGTTGTAACACTGTGTTTCGATAGTGACGCCATTCACTATAGTAATTTTAGGTGTTGATCCGTCTCCAGTTATCAGTATCCCATCGATGACATCACCCAGTTTTATTATTGTTTTATCCTGTCTCGGATCGCCGGATTCATAAGCTGCCTTGAGATCTTGAGAGGGTCTGTTAAATCCCCAACCCCTATTGGGATTTCCGCGAACGCCCTGGACGTTACCATACTGGTCACCGCCGTTATCCTGTCCTTCAAAACCCAGCGATCCGATTTCAAAAACGGATTCCGTTCCATAATTGCCGTTCACGCCGTTGGCATCTACAAAATCCGCTTCCAAACCATATTGCCCGGAATTAATTACAGCGAGCGCATACTTCTCGGCATTTACAAAATCAGGTTGAGGAACATAATTGAGAATACCAGACTGAGGCATGAACAGATACACTTTTGCTAGCAAAGCATTTGCGGCACCTTTTGAAGCACGTCCCAAATCCAACGGTGTGTACGCTGATTTCTCCGGAAGTCCGGCAATGGCGGTTTGTAAATCGCTGATGATTAAGGCATACACATCGCTCAGGTTAGCGCGGGCCAGTGTGGTCGGAGGTGTTGTAGTCGTCGGCAAAGGAACACCACCATAACCTCTTGCGAGATCAAAGTAGTACAGGGCGCGCAGGAAACTAGCCTCTCCAATATAGCGGGCTTTCAGTGTTGGATCCATTACAATGGCTGGCACCCTTTCAAGCACCACATTGGCAGTCCTGATTGCATGATATAATGTACTCCACCATGCATATACTGAAGATTCTGTGCTGATGTGGGTGAAATTATCATAGGGCCCGATTGTGGCTCCTTGATCCGAGGGGTTGCTTCCTTTTCGCGCATCATCGGACATGATATCCATGATTGGAAAGAGGCCAAAATGATAAGCCGAATTTCTTAAATCGGTGTAGGCCGCTGTAGTCGCCAGCAAAGCATCATCCGCGGTCGTGGGAAAATTGGTTTGAGTCAACTGACCCTGCAAGGGCTTTTCCAGAAAGTCACTGCAACCAATGGGTGCAAGCAATAATGCAATTGCCGCTAACCAAATCGTTTTAAAGATGTTTTTCTTTGCTGTTTTCATATTCATCTCTATTTAAAACGTCACATTTACGCCAGTGGAATATACTGCCGGGAGCGGATAGGTGCCCCTGTCAATGCTGGTAAGGGTTGGACTAGTACTCGCCACTTCCGGTGTGTACCCTGTGAATTTGCTGCCGGTGAAAAGATTCGTGCCGCGGATAAATACCCGGGCCGATTTCATCTTCATTTTCTGCATCCAGGGTTTAGGGAAACTGTAATACACTGCAATGCTACGCAGACGCACGTAGGCACCGCTCTGAATAAAGCGAGTAGAAGGCAGCCAATTATACCCATTCGATGTAGAACGCGGTTCCGTATTGCTGGTTCCATCACCAGTCCAACGGCCGTACGCATGTTTTTCAAAATTGTATAAGTCGGGTCTGATGGTTTCTTTATAGTTATAGATTTTGTTACCACTTACACCATTAATATCACAGGACAACTCAAAGCTTTTGTAAGTCGTTCCCAGGTTGAATCCATATAAGAGTGTTGGGATAGGAGAACCGGCAAAGGTGCGATCGTCAGCCGTGATTTTTCCATCGTGATTAGTATCCACAAATTTTAAGTCACCGGGTTGAGCATCACCGCGGTGGGTTGTGGCCGCTATATCGGCGGCATTCTGAAATATTCCGTTGGTCTGATACATATAGAAAGAGCCGATAGGGCGACCCGGCTGCGTCTTGGTAATATCCGTTCCCCCATCGCCATCAATGATATAATCAGATGATCCCCCAAAGCCATTTACTTTTAGAACTTTATTATTGATTGTCGTTCCGTTTCCGCTGATATGATAACTCCAGTTCTGATTGACTTGTCCTTTCCATCCCATGGTCAATTCAAAACCTGAGTTGAGAACTTCTGCAGCATTGTAAACAATTTTTGCTCCCTGTCCATTTCCCAGAAAAGCTTCCACAGCCAGAGGTATGAGAATATCTTTGGTGTCACGGCGATAGTAATCCGCTTCGAATGTCAGTTGGTCATTTAGGAAACCACCTTCCAAACCAATATCCGTTTGGTGCGTTGTCTCCCATTTCAAATTAGGATTTCCGCTGACATCATACGTTACACCGGGAACAATGGCGGTTCCAAACACCGCATTGCCCGCTGTCGTTGCAGAATACTGTGCCAGGTAATTTATTTTCTCGTTGCCGATAATCCCCCAGCTTGCGCGCAATTTCAAATTAGAAACAACCGGAACACTCCTCATAAATTCTTCGTTGATAATATTCCAGCCCGCCGCAAAGGAGGGAAAGTTTCCGTAGCGGTTTTTCTTAATAAACTTGGAAGAACCATCCCTCCTGAAGGTACCGGTAAATAAGAACCGGTTGTCAAAAGTGTAATTCACTCTGCCGAGAAAGGACTCCATTGAATAATTTTGATTGGGGTCAACAAAGTCCAGTCCATTTGGGCCATTCGCATTGGTATAACCATTCAGGGAATTCGGTGTTATATACCAGAAATCCTTGGAATCACGGAGAATGTTTTTGGCTTGCAGTTGTACATTTTCAGAGGTGGATTCCTGCATGGTGAACCCACCCAAAACATTGACTTTATGTTTTCCAACTTCCTTGTTGTAAGTGAGTGTGTTTTCCCATAACCAGGAATTCCTTCTATTCCAGCTTTTGTTGAGAACACTCAACGAATTTTGTTGCTGTGAATTAACAAAAAATACGGGCGTGAAATCATAGGCCTGATTGTTAATCAAATCCACTCCGAAACTGGATTTGGCGGTGAATCCTTTCAGGAAATCAACTTCGAGATACATATTCCCCACCGTCCTAAGACCCTTTGCAAAGCTGTTGGTATAATTAATGTCTGCAAGTGGATTACCCACGTTGGGGACGGGATTGTATTTCCCAGTTGAATCAAAGGGAGTAATAACAGGTTGGGCGCGGTAAGCAGTAAATACAACATTCCCATTCGTATTTTGTTGGCTGAAAGGCGCGAGCGTTAGATTGTTACCAAATCTTACATACTTCGAAATGTGGTAGGTACTGTTGATGCGGACGGTAAGCCGCTCATAGCTTGACTTGGCAATGATACCTTGTTGTTTAAAATATCCAACCCCAACGTAATACTGCATTTTGTCCGAGCTTCCGGATGCTGATATCTGATAATTTTGAATTGGCGCTGATGACGGTTTTCTAAAAATCTGACTTTGCCAATCCGTATTGGGTACGGCGTTGATGTTGTTATACGTGGGCGTAATTTCATTTACTACCGTTGCGAACTGTGGGCCATTGAGCAGATCAATTCTTTTATTCTGATCCTGGATGCTGTAATCTCCTGAAAAAGTGATCGTGGGAGCGGAAGCTCCTTTCTTACCTTGCTTGGTCGTAATCAAAATAACTCCGTTGGCTCCGCGTGAGCCATACAATGCGGTAGAGGAAGCATCTTTCAATACTTCCATAGACTGGATGTCGCCCGAACTAAGGAATGAAATATCCTGAACAATAACCCCATCCACAACATAGATCGGAGATGAATCATTGAACGTTCCTGTTCCACGGATGCGAACAATGGGTTGAGACCCTGGGGCTCCAGATGAACTGGTGACTTGCACACCTGCAACCTTACCTTGCAACGCCATGGTTGGATCCAACGCAGGGATTTTTGTCAGATCGGCTCCCCGCAGAGATGAAATGGATCCTGTTAGATCGCTTTTCTTCTGCGTACCGTATGCCACCACAACCACTTCTTCAAGGGTTTTTGTATCCAATTCAAGCGCAACGTCAATAGTTGTTCTTTCACCAATTGTAATAGAAATAGTCTTATAACCGATAAACGAGAAACTGAGGGTGGTTTCCCCATCAGCCAATTCAATATGATAACGACCTTCGATGTCCGTTGCGGTTCCTTTGGCGGTGCCAGCTACGAGCACATTCACACCGGGTATAGCCTGGGAATCTTCCTGGGCTGTGACCTTGCCTTCCACAAACCGGTTTTGCGCCCATACAGAAGAAAAGGCCAATAAAAACGCGAAAACAGATAGAAATTGCTTCATAATTTAACTTTCAAACGTTTGGCTTAATCAATATCTATAAAACGATTGCACCTAAATTTATAAGGAGTCAAGCAATTCGAGATATTTTTTAATATAAATCGCTAAAAAATCAACTTAAATCTAACTATCCCTGGAACATAATTTACCACATAAAAAACATGCTTTTCAATCGATTTCGGTGGTCTTTATGGCATCTAGTCTTTCAATCTTGCAGAATAAAAACAATCCCTAAAACGGGCGCTAGGTCAGGAACTTTTTTCTCAGTTTTTTGTGCTCCGGCATAAGCAAAGGACTAGGCTCCCTGGCTCTTTGCTTAAACTCTTGGTTCGTCATGCACTTTCAGGCTTCTCACATCACTAATGTGCCTTTTGGTGTGGTGAGCCAGCAGAATCACATCTTCCCACCGTGATGCGGATGGTTTTTTTCCTTTCGTTTCTAATTCCCCAAGTCTTTCGATGACCTTATGCTTGAAGGCCCATACCGTGTTGGTCCGTAAATTGAGTTGGGCCGCAAGCGATTCAAGTGTTGAATCCTTCTTTCCCGCAACCACCAGGTAGGCGATGTAAAAGGCTTTCTCAATCGGAAACTTGATGCTGTGAAAAATAGTATAAGCGGTTATCGACTCGTCGTATCCGCATCGGGTACAGCGCCTTGCAAATTTGTGAGCGCCTTCAAAAAATTTCGTGTTATCGCACTTCCGGCATTCAAAACTTCTTTCCCATTTTAATACCTCCAGGAATCGGTAGCAAGACAACGTGTCTGGATACAGCATTTTGAACTGCCCATACTCCATGGTTTTCTCCATGATTTGGTCATTCAACACCTCCTTGATTCTGTTTTTGAGTTTCCAGTTATCCAAATCGAGCAGGGAGTTGATTTGGTTTATTTCATAAGCCTGCATTTCCAATTTACTGTTACTCTCTTCGAGCTCGTGGTTCTTATGGTTGAGCTGGACTGTTCGCTCTGTTACCTTCCCTTCCAATTCGCGGGTTACTTTATCTTTCAATTGCATGTTTACTTCATGCTGGTGGATAATGCGCCGGAATGCGCGATCCCGATTGTCCTTTAATATTCTAATGCGGTCCCCGAGTGCTGCCGTCAAAAAAAGCATTTCAAAAACAAAACTGAAATGAAGACTGTAGTGCAAGACGGTTGTAAACGGCAATACATTGAGAAACACAAGCGACCTCATGAAAAACCCAAAAAACAAACTGCCATAAGCAATAACAAAAAATCGGGCCGGGCGATAGCCCTGATACCAGACTTTTATGCCCGTATAAAAAATGAGCGACAAGGGAATGATTTCAATATTGCGAAAAGCAAAAAGAGGCTGGTGAAACAATAAAGTATAAATGAACAATAGGGTCCTTGCCGCAATCATCCATTTTAATGCTTTATCCAATAGGGGTGCATTGGCACGTGTACTCAGGAATCTGCGTGTAAAGACCAACGACCAAAAAATAAGGAGGTAAAGTGAAACGCCGGTGGACACATCGTTCCATTGTGGAAGATTGGGCCACAGATATTGAAAGCCAATGCCATCCAAACTCATGGCATACAGGGCAACGCTGAGAATGTAAAATATATAATAAATGTTCTTGATCTCACGGATGGCCAAATACACCAGAAAATTATAAAGGCAGATAATCAAAATCATTCCATAGAATGTGCCATACAGGAAGTATTCATTCAGCGAATAATAAACAAAGCGGTTGACCGACCGAAATGCGATGCGGATGTCGGCAAACTCATGTGA
>JAYVXP010000184.1:0-36858 GCA_043785125.1 Bacteroidia bacterium | reverse complement strand
GATTGATCCAGTTGCTCAAATCGGTGGAATCTTATCCACTAAAAGAATGGGGTGTGAACTCGGTCAAAACAATTCACCTGATCACAGAAGCCGAACGCAGGGTCTTTGCCGACCGTGCCACTTATCTCGGAGATCCTGATTTTTATAAAGTTCCCGTTAAACAGTTGATCGATGATCAATACATCGACCAACGTATGAGTTCTTTCAATCCCGAAAAAGCAACGCTAAGCAGTGAGGTCAGGGCGGGCACTATCCCTGGGTATGAATCCGAACAGACGACGCACATTTCTATCGTCGACAAATTTGGAAATGCGGTGGCCGTGACGACCACGCTCAATGAATGGTTTGGTTCTAAAGTAGTCGTAGCAGGTGCCGGTTTTTTTCTCAATGATGAAATGGATGATTTCAGCATCAAGGCCGGTGTACCCAACATGTACGGCGTCACCGGTGGAAAAGCCAACAAGATTGAACCCGGTAAAACCATGTTGAGTTCGATGACGCCCACCATCCTCGAAAAAGACGGAAAGTTATTCATGGTCATCGGCTCACCAGGGGGAAGTAAGATTATTACGACTGTTTTTCAAACCATTCTCAATGTTACAGAACATGGAATGAATATACAGCAAGCCGTGAACACAAAACGGTTTCATAGTCAATGGTTGCCGGATGCCATTCTTTCCGAAGAGGGAAATCTTTCTCTCCAGGATAGCCTTGCGTTGGTGCGCATGGGGCATCATTTCTCTTACATTAAAGGAACGGGCTTTGGGAGAGTGGATGCCATCCACATCTTGCCCGACGGAAGATTGGAAGGCGGCGCCGATTATCTAAGGGGTGATGATAAGGCGGATGGGTATTGATCTTCTTAATTTGCTAATTTGCTAATTCATCACTCAAATCAGGACGCATCCGAATGAATACCGGTTCGCGATACATTTTATCCGTAGTCAACATCGAATAACTGATTTCCAGGAATAACCTCGGCTCAATCCATGTTGTCACTTTTTCATCCAGCACTTTTTCACGAATCGGCTTTTTGATTTTGGTCAACTTCTTCAATTCCAAATCAATCTCCTTCATCATCGCATCATCAAAACCCGTCCCTACCTTGCCACGATATTGAAGTTCACTCCCAACCTTATCTGCAATATGCAAAGCTCCGAAGGTTGCATCGCGGTTGCCTTTGCCGGACGTATAACCCACGATCACGCACTCCGCCGTCTGACGCACTTTGATCTTTAACCAAAAATCACTTCTCCTGCCCGGCAGGTACTTACTGTCCTTGCGCTTGGCCATAACGCCCTCGAGCTCGTGCACACGGGCCGCTTCAAAAAGTGAATCGCCATCTTCAACATATTCACTGATCCGGTATGGTGTATCGCTGCGAATGACATCGCGGAGCCATTCTTTGCGCTTGGTTAGCGGGTCATTGATGAGCGCCCGCCCGTCGAGGTAAAGACAATCAAAAATATAGCAATTGACCGGACTCTTTTTGGAAAGCTTTTGAAGCGTGGCCTCCCCATTGCTCTGTAAACGGTGAATTACTTTTCTAAAATCCGGCCGACCACGTGCGTCGAGGCAGACAATCTCCGCATCAAACAATCCACACGTGGCACGGAAGGCTTTGTCGCCGCTGAGCAATTCAGGAAACTGATTTGTAATGTCACGCTGGTTGCGGCTGCGGATGCGTACTTGTCCGTCTTCCAATGAAATCATCGCGCGGATGCCATCCCATTTTACTTCATACAGATAATGCTCTCCTTTGGGAGGTTTTGCAACGCTATCGGAAAGCATTGGCTCAATGGTACTATGGAGATAATCTACTTGAGGAGTATCCACACGCTCAAGCAGCCATTCCTTTTCCTTGATTTTATAGATCCTGTATTCACCGGTCACTTCCTTGCTGTTCAGCCGGAAATAAAAGCCATCTTTTTTTTCTTTTGTAATCTGATATTTCCCCGACGCATAAACCCACATGTCACCGCCACCATACTGACCTTTTGGAATCTTCCCATCAAAAGTCAGGTATTCCATCGGGTGATCTTCTGTTTGCACAGCCAGTCGTTTCACACCGGGAGCTGGCGGAAGGCCACGGGGAACAGCCCAAGACTTGAGCACACCGTCCTGTTCCAATCGAAGATCGTAGTGAAGATGTGAAGCATGATGTCGGTGTACAACGAATCCATTCCCGGAGCCTTCAACGGCCTGGGCCTTCGGCTCTGGCGTTTTTTCAAAGTCGCGCTTCTTGGAATACCGTTCGAGCTGCTCCGGTGACTTATGTTTTTTCGACACCGGCAATTTCCTGATTACTTTGGCTTTGCGATGTGTATGCAATTCAACAGCATAAGCGTCTATACCTTCCCAGGCGTCCCCATCTTTGATCACTTTTTCCAGGGCGGTATGGATATTGAATTCCTTTGGATCCTTCACCGTTTTTAATTGCTCCCAGGTGAGTGGCATGGACACCGGCGCTCCTACCCTTCCCCTGAGACTGTAAGGTGATACAATACTTTGCCCTGAACGGATTCGGTAAATATCAATCAGCACGCGCCCTTTTCGCGCATCCTTTTTGATTTGCAATGTTGTCTCCGTTGAAGTCCTCTCCACAAAAGGTTTGGCAATTAATTGTGCCGCTTCAAAGACAGCATGGAAATCCTGCTTTGGTTCCAGCGGACAACAAATATGAATTCCTTTGCCTCCGGTGGTTTTAGCGAAGGCGGTGTAGCCAAAATTCTCGATTGATTCTTTTAGCTCTAAAGCGATGGGAATCAATTTTGTGAAATCATAACCTTCCGGCGGATCCATATCAAAAACCATGTAATCCGGAAATTCATAATTCGGTTTCCGGCTGTGAAGCTGATGGAGTTCCAGCGCCGCTAAGTTTGCAAGCCACACCAGCGATGCCGGCTCCGTCGCGACGATATAGTCCTTCTTCTCCTCAACACCAAGGGTTACAAATTCCAGCCAGTCGGGTGCCCATTGTGGACGGCTTTTCTGATAAAAACTTTCTCCATGGATTCCATCGGGGAAACGGATAAGCGTAAGCGCCCTGCCTTTGACGTGATTGAGCAAGGTTGGAGCTATGGCCAGGTAATACTCAATGACTTCTGCTTTCACTATGCCGTCCTCCGGAAACAATATCTTCTCGAGATTGGATAACTCAACCTTGCGCTTGCCTATCGTTACCCACTGAGATTTTTTAGCCATATCACCGTTTCAATTTGCAGATCGGTTAAATCGAAATAATCCCTCCACCAAAAACGAACTGCACAAAGCGCTGATCGCCGTAACAATAAAGTTTCCCATCGTAATCGACGCGTGATCGATGCTAAACCGGATAAATACAATCATGGTAGTAATAAGCAACGCCACAAGCCAATAGGCCACACCGGGTTTCTTAAATTCGGCTTCTGGGTGAGGCTTCATAAAATGAATATATAAAAGGATGGCCAGCATTCCCGCATACGTGCTGATATTCTGTAGTGCATAATACAACGGATAGTTCACGCCGTCAAAAGGCACGACGATATCATAGAAAGGCAAACGTTCAACAAAAAAACCACCCGGATGCGTAAAACTGTCCCAAAGCAAATGCGAGGAGACACCCAATCCTACTGCGAGCAAAAAAGCAAACGGAAATTTTTTCAGGTGGGAGATAAAGTCAAACTGTCGAAGGGCATAAAAACGCGATTGGAAAAAAATGGGGAGGTTTTCAATAAAATTATTTTTTACCGCCCGATGAAATAAAATAGCCATCACCATCGTCACCGGAACATCGATAAAAAAAAGCGTCACCCATGAATGCCCATAAGACCCTTGGACGCTCATCTTAAGAAAGTATTCAAAATCGGGTGCCAGACTCCCCGCAATCAGGCCCGTTGCAGACAGGTAATGGTTATTAATTTTTAGAAATGGTAGTACAACAGCGGGATGGGCTAGTGTAAAAGGCATCGCTATATTACTTCGACGCTTTTACTATTTTTCAAAAATATCATTCCGATTATAAAACAAATTGCGGCAATACCTATCGGATACCACAATCCGGCCAACGGATCGCCCGCGGGCTGTGCATCGGTTTTGCTCCATTCGTATAAACTGGTTGCAATCAAAGGGACCAGTCCACCGAAAACACCATTCCCAATATGATAAGGCAACGACATGGACGTATAGCGTATTCGGGTTGGGAAAAGTTCAACCAGAAATGCCGCAATCGGGCCGTATACCATGGTCACCAGAATAACCTGAATCAGGATCAGGCCAATCATCATCCAATAATTTATTCCGGCAAGCGTCACAGCTTTTTTAATTTCAGGTTTAGGGGACTCCTTTGAAGCGTCATGGCTTGCAACTTCCTTTGTTGTTTCTGTTAGTACACTGTGATCACTAAATTCTCTTTCCACTTTTACTATCCGAAGGGTGTCCCCTCCTGCGGTGATGCTGGTTGTTCTTGAAATGCTTTTTGCTTTCACAATTTCCTGTTTTAGCATGAGGTCCGACAAGGAATACATTTTCTTGTAAATCGGTCGGTACAACAACACCGCCAGCAACAGACCGGCCATCATAATCCCCTTCCGGCCGATGCGATCCGACAAGTATCCAAAGAAAACATACAATGGTGTTGCAATCCCCAACGCAATGGCGATGATGTAATTAGATTGGACAAATTCAATGTTACAGGTCTTTTGAATAAAAGAAAGTGCATAAAATTGTCCGGTGTACCAAACAACACCTTGTCCAGCTGTAGCGCCAAAGAGTGCGATCAATACCAGCTTCAGGTTCTCCTTATTTCCAAAGCTTTCCTTGATGGGGTTTTTAGATATTTCTCCTGCCGCCTTTATTTTAGCAAAGAGTGGCGACTCCGCCATCTTCAATCGGATATAAATTGAGAACCCCACCAAAATTGCCGAAAGTAAGAAGGGTATGCGCCATCCCCATTCGGAAAATGCTTCCACTCCCACTGATTGCCTGACCGCAAGAATTACACCCAGTGAAACAAAAAGTCCGAGTGTGGCAGTAGTTTGTATGAAGCTGGTGTAAAATCCGCGTTTACCTTCGGGTGCATGCTCGGCCACATAGGTAGCTGCACCCCCATATTCTCCACCCAGGGCCAGACCTTGTACGCAGCGCAACAGTAGTACGATCAAGGGTGCAAAGAGACCAATGCTGTCATAATTCGGGACAAGCCCGATGCCAACCGTGGCGCACCCCATCAGCACCAGGGTTACCAAGAAAGTATATTTTCTTCCCACCAGATCACCAAGCCTCCCAAAAACAAGTGCCCCAAAAGGCCGAACAATAAACCCGACGGCAAACATGGCCAGGGTATACAGAAATCCTACGGTGGGATTGCCTTTCGGAAAAAATTGCGTTGCCAGTATGGTGGCCAGACTTCCAAAAATAAAAAAGTCATACCATTCTATCAGTGTGCCCACCGATGAGGCGGCGATAACAAGCCAGAGTTTCTTCTTGTCTACTTGAGGTTGGGATTCAGAGGACGTCATTTTTTTACTTTCGAGAAAGGTAAGTAGAAATGAAATGAAGGTCAAAACTGATTTGCGAAATGTGAATACCAGCTGTTTAAAAATCCTCTTTGTGATCTCGTGCCGTCGATCCTGGATTCCATTCCCACGGTTCAAAAATAAATCTCTTGAGCGACTTGCGCCCCGCGTACTAAAGGTGAAAACGCGAGGTTCTTTCGAACGTTCAACACATCAATGATCTTCGTGTTTCTGTCGGGGGAAGTGGTAGAAGCCTGCTCGTTTTTTTTTGTGTGCACGACAGCAAAATCGTCATGATCATGGTGACCGCGGCAAAAGAATACCGATTATTCATGGATCTTGCCATGTTTTGTGCTTACGCTTTGGAAATTTCGGAGTCTCCGGACCTTGGCAGTGGAAATTTTTACCGCAAAGGCGCTGAGGCGCTAAGTAACCACTAAGAGCGTTTCTCATGCGGTCCTGTTCTTTCTCCAATAATACTTTCTCCGCATTTCGAAAGCATGAACTACCTTTTTCAGCAACTCGTAATACAAAGCAGCATAAAGAATCAGGCACATAACCCAGATAATGGTCACATTAAAGAAAAGGGTGTCAAAAATTTTGCCCATAAAATGTTTAGTCGGGACAAAGAAATTGGCAGCAAAATCAAATTGATGCTTGGGATGGTGGTCTTCAGCGTAGATCGGATAAATTTTCTGAACCAGTTCACCTTCCCACTCCACAATCCGAAGCTGTTTTGAATTCTCAACCATCTTGGTAACTGCCTCATTTTGATATCGCTTTTTCATGGCTTCATAGGCGACCATTTTTTCCGGCGTGTCCGTCATCTGTGTCACGCGTATTTCGTGCTCTGTTTGTGCGTTATTCCATCTCAGGTTATAGTACTTCTTCAACACCTTCAGGAAATCGGAGGTTTTCTGATAAACGGTGGAATCAAATTTTCCAACCGCCAGGCTTTCCACTTCCAGGAGTTTGTCTTTTCCCACATTTTCCAATTCACTCACAATTTCATTGTGCAACAGGCCAAGCGCATTTGAAACGGTTTGATTTTCCGGATCCCTCCAATGCCCCCGGTTATTGAGCACCAGGGCCAGCTTGGATTCTAACGTAGGGATGTAATACAATCTTTTGTAATCCGCCATGTGCAGTTTCTGATCTACATCATAAAATTGTTTTTCCAGGGGGTTGTCTTTGAATTGGGTAACCATGTACGCTTCAAATGCCCAACGCGAAGCCATCACTTCCGCCATCATGGGGATACCTTTGGGGGTTCCCACCTTGGGGTTGAACTTATCAAAGTTAATGACAACACCACTGAGCAGCAATTGTGGAATAATCAAAATGGGAATAAGGATGTAGATCGTTACTGCGGAATCAAAGGCAGAGGATATGTTGAGACCCAGCATGTTGGCAAAACAAGAACAGGAAAACAAGATCAAGAAATAGCGCATTTCCGTAATTGGAATTTCAACAATCCAATTGCCGACGAGAATAAACGTTAGTGTCTGTATTGCCGATAAGGAAAATAGCACCAGGATTTTTGAAATCAGATAACTGCTGCGACTTAAGTGAAGATATCGCTCGCGTTTTAGAATTTTACGGTCACGGAATATTTCCTCAGCACTGACAATAAGTCCCACGAACAAACCCACCACAACACTCATGAAAAAATAAACCGGAATATTGTCGTTGTAGTAAAAGCTATACTTCGCGTTTTCAACTCCGATGGTGTCGTAGTATTTAATGAAATAAGCCATGAAAAGCGCCAGCACCGGAGACAGCAACAAATTGATGGTCACATACTGTTCATTGGCAAGTTTGGCGAGCACATCACGGATTGAAAATATTCTAAGTTGCTTAAACCAGCCGGGGATTTGTTGGGTTACCGGCAGGGGATTAAGTGTCTGAACCACACGGGGCACTTTAATTTTCTGTTTGAAGTATTGGTACCATTGACCTGGCGAGATTTTCCGGGTATGGGTAAATCTTCCAAACTCATTGACAACGCGGGTCTCGATAATATTGAATACCTGCTCCGGATTAATATTACCGCATTCCGGACAAGCTCCCGGAGTTTTGTTGGCTGCGTTAACAATTTCCTGAAAATACCCAACCGACTCCACCGGGTTGCCATAATAAATCTGAAATCCGCCCACATCCAGGATGATAAGGGTATCAAACATCTTGAAAATATCGGATGAGGGCTGGTGAATCACAACAAAAACCATCTTCCCACGAAGCGCCAATTCCTTGAGTAAGTCCATGATGTTTTCCGAATCACGGGAAGAAAGTCCGGAAGTAGGTTCATCGACAAAAAGAACAGTGGGTTCCCGCAGCAATTCCAATCCGATATTCAGCCGCTTGCGCTGCCCCCCGCTGATTGTTTTTTGGAGGGTCGAACCCACTTTCAAATTCCGGGTTTCAGAAAGCCCCAGATTCAACAATACTTTCTCTACCAGGTCTGATATTTCATCCTTAGAATAATGTCCAAAACACAGACGCGCTGCATAGTAAAGGTTTTCGAAAACGGTCAGGTCTTCAATCAACAAATCATCCTGCGGAATGAAACCAATTACCCCCTCAATTTTTTCCGAATGCTCATGGATATCAACACCATTGATCATCACCCTGCCGCTCGACGGTTTCTCTGAACCGTTAAGTACCGAAAGCAATGTTGATTTTCCGGAGCCGCTAGCTCCCATCAGTCCGATCAATTTCCCTCCGTGCTCTGCGACGTTGATGTTTTGAAGTCCGGCCCTTCCGCTGCGGAAGTGATAGAAAACGTGCTCCGCTACAAAAGAGATTTCCGTTTGATTCTCTTCTTCCAAGAACCGACCTACAACGTCGCTGTAGTAAATCGGTTCGATTTTGCTGCCGCGAATGGTACTTCCAGTTGGTAGTACATCTACCTTTCGGCTTTTGAACGCGACGCCGTTGAGCGTAAGTGATGTGATGCCGAGGTATTTGATAAAGTAGGTTTCAATATCCTGGAGCCGGAGGATGGTAATTAGCCCCGTCAGGTTTTTGGAAATGATCCGCGGGCCCGGGTGCACAATACTGTCGGAACCCTCATCGATGATCATGATGTTCTTCTGATTAAGTTCTTCGATGTCCTGTCCGATCACAAAGGCCCGCATGGCCTGCAGATCTTTCAACGGAAGTTTGAGTGCCTCGCCTATGTAAAAGATCAGATTCTCCTGCCTTTCGGAAATCTGTCCCTCTGCAAAAACCAGTTCGATAATCTTAATCACCAGCACCACTTTTTGCTGCATGGTCAATGCCTGATTTACCTTCTTGGAGATTTGCATGATCTGTGCCCAATCGTCTACAAACTGGGCGGTTTCTTCATCCACATTGGTCATCTCCACATTTACCGTGCGCTTATTGGCCTTGCAGAAATCATCAAAAAGGTTGACGTAATAGCGGATGGCTTCCTGATTCAGGTGGAGGGACAGGAATTCCTTGATGTTGGACCGCTCGTCATCGGTGATCCGTTCTTTCGCGACAATTGCGAAAAGCTGTACAATCGCCTTGAGTAATTCTTCACTCATTGGATAAACACTTCAATCATGTTGCGAATAAATCTGTTCTAAAATTATGTTTAAAATAGCTAAAAAATTGCATGTCAAGAACTTTGAGATAGAATATGTTTGGAGGGGGGTGATGAATGAGTCCATGCAATAGCCACTCACTGAGCACCCGTCAGACGGGTTTAGTTTTTTGTTAGCATACAATGCGCACAGCGAAGTTAGCTGGTCAGGTCTGCAAGACAATACGTCTGGATTATCCGATGCGTTTGTTCACCAACTCTGTCAATATCAGCAAACTTTCACGCAGGTATTCATCGTTCATTTTTTGCAGGTCATTGCTGGGCAATCCTTCTTTTGAAATCTTGGTGTTGAGTTTTTCGTACAGGGTTTTCTTTTTTTCTGCTT
Organism: Bacteroidia bacterium; assembly: GCA_043785125.1. Taxonomy (GTDB): domain Bacteria; phylum Bacteroidota; class Bacteroidia; order Cytophagales; family Cyclobacteriaceae; genus ELB16-189. The sequence continues at coordinate 27,428 of JAYVXP010000184.1, read as the reverse complement.
CCGCCATTTCTACTTTCCGTTTTGCCTCGTTGAGTGAAATCTTAGTCTGCGCCAGGTTCTTTTTCAAATCTTCCGTTTCACTAATGTACTTTTTTAAGCTGGTGTCAAACTTCATCCTTTCCTGGTAAAGCTTATTTAACTCAACCAGCAATTTGTCATTGACATCAGCGACCTTTTGAAAGGGGGTGCTCTTAATAACATCCCATGGCAAAGCACTGGGGTTGGCGCTTTCCCCAAACTGAGTTGCACCCAGTGCAGAGGGCAATTTAACATCCGGAATAACACCTTTGTGTTGGGTGCTGCTACCCGTCACACGATAGAATTTCTGGAACGTGAGCTTTAACTCCCCCACTTTCTCATTGCTGCTGATCACCTTGTTGAGATCGATTACCGACTGAACGGTTCCTTTTCCAAAAGTCGACTCGCCGACAATGACTCCGCGTTGATAGTCCTGGATCGCGCCGGCAAAAATCTCGGAGGCAGAAGCACTGAATCGATTGGTCAGGATTACAAGCGGTCCACCGTAAAGTACTTGTTTGTCATCATCCGGCAGAATTTCAACCCGGTTTGCTGAGTTCTTCACTTGTACCACTGGTCCTTCTTTAATGAATAAACCGGTAAGGTCAATGGCTTCTGCAAGTGAACCACCGCCGTTATTACGTAAATCGATAACCAGCCCTTCAATTCCATCTTTTTGCAATTCGCGGATCAGCCTTCTTACATCACGGGTTGTGCTGACGTAATTGGAGTCCCCTCTTTGGTAAGCATCAAAATCCATATAGAAACTTTGCAAGGATATAACGCCCAGCTTAATATCTTTGCCCGTCGTGCCTGGGTAAGTGATTAGGCTTTTCTTGGCCGCCTGATCTTCTAATTTTATTTTGTCACGCACAAATGTCATGACCTGGGAAGCGCCGGTCACGCCCGTCGTAGCCGGCAAGACCAAAAGCCTCACCACCGTCCCTTTGTGACCTTTGATGAGCTTCACAACTTCATCGATGCGCCAGCCCACTACATCGATCATTTCTCCGTCAGGACCCTGGGCAACCCCTGTGATCAGGTCATTGACATGAAGTTTTTCCGATTTTTCAGCAGGCCCACCAGGTAAGATTTTGACCACCTTGGTAAAATCATTTTCAGTTTGCAATTGTGCACCAATGCCTTCCAGCGAAAGGCTCATTTGCTGTTTGAAAAGGTCGGATGCTTTGGGTGAGAAATAATTCGTGTGCGGATCATAAGCCTCTGTAATGCAATTCATGTACACGCCGAAAACATCCTCACTGGTAAACTGGCTAAAGGATTTCATAAACCGTTCATAGCGTTTCTTGATTGTATCCTTTATTTCGTCGGACTTTTTTCCGGCAAGGCGTAAGCTCAGCTCCTGACTTTTTATAATCTTTCTCCAGATATCATTCAATGCCGGTTCATCCTTTGGCCACGACGCCAGGTCGCGGTCTATTTCATAATATTCATCCACCGTGTAGTCAAAGTCCTGATTCACCAGCTTGCTAACTATATAATCCATTCTCTCCTGGTAGCGTTTGCGAAAAATATTATAGATTTCATAGGCGACGTCCACATTTTCGCCCCGTGTCAAATCGTCTATCATATACCTGTACTTCTCAAATTGCCTGATATCCGACTCCAAAAAATAGGTTTTGTTATTGTCGAGTTCTTTGAGATAGCCGTCCAGAATTGCTGAAGACAAGGAATCATTTAAGGTAATTTTCCGGTAATGCTTATCGTCAAGAATATAGGCAATGACCCTGGCCTCTTTTCCATACACAGATTTAGCTTTGAGTGTTAAGGTGTCTGTGAAAAATCCAAAACCGGAAGTCGCGATCAGGGTATTCAATACCGTTACCAGCACAAAAATCTTCTTCATATAACGCGTTTTAGTATTAATACGGATTTCCCGTCAATGAGGTAACTAAAAATCATGCCAACCGCGTTATCTTAGCCCACTTTGTCAAAATCAAATTCAGCGAGGAATTTCCTGGCTTCGTCCACATTTTGAAATTCATAAAATTTCTTACCCTCCACACTGGAGTGGATTTCAATCCTGATAGCCTCAATATCCTTCGAAGTTTTCTTCGATTTGGGTTTCATGTGCTTATAGTCTTCGGTTTCCTTGTGGGTAATGTGGAACTGTGTGGCGCGGATATTTTTGCAATAAGAACACTGATAATTCTTTACCAGTTCCATGGGCGACCCATCTTCATGGCGCTCTGTAATCTCCTCATTCACGACCTTCATGGTATAAAAGCCGCAATTGTTACACCGCAGTGCGGTGAGGTGACCTTCGTATTTTTCAATTTGGAGGTCGCCTGATTTCTCATCCAACCAAACATCATAGTCGATGGAAAAAATGTTCTCTTCAGCTTGCTCCCCTTCATTCAGGTGAACATCCTCTTCATCTTCGGAGAGAAGTCGCATTTTATTTCCGGTCTTCGCATTAATGCGCGACATATAGCGCCACCTGCGGAGCTTGGCATTGAGTTTGGTCGGATAATAATAATCCAGAATCAATGAGGCAACATAAGCAACCAGGGTACCCCCGGCAATTGAAAAGAATATCCTCACATAAAACCAAACTCCAAACTGCTCGAACTTGTCCTTGCCGTAAGTGTTGATCATAAAGGCAGCGCACAAGCCAAAACAATAAAAGCAATACTTTAACCACTTTATCTCATGGGAATTTAGAAAATCGTGTTTTTTCTTAAAGTCGCTAATCAGAGAAACCCGAAGCTGGTGGACAAGATAAATAATGATTCCCAAGGCAAGCGAGATGATTGCTCCAATGATCATGTTCCGATTCCAAACTTCAACAAATGATTGATAATTCTCCATGGTTTTTTTCCCGCTAACTTTTTTAAAGGTAATATTAATCCGCGAAAATTAAGTAGAAAATTGAGTTTTGCCCCATGAGATGAGTGGTAATAATAGGATTGTATTTCATCCGCTACGGTCGGAAAATGAATTGATATATGCACCTATTGGCAATATCCCTGAAGCGGATTCGCCAATCGGCCAAAACACTTAAACGGCTTAACCAGCGATGCAGTTCCAAGCTTTTGAAACATGAAAAATGTAGGAAATCTGTGTGTTTAAGCCATATTGAAAATATAAGTGCAATATTGCACAGTAATACTTTGATTCGAAACATGAAATGCTTTATAATTGTGTAATAATGCACAATAATATGAGCAACTTTGAAAGGAAAAAACTTGAAACAGACCTGGTCAACTTTACGAGAAGGAATTTTGAAAATCCAAGTAATTGCAGAGACTTGGACCAGATAAGATTCTATGTCAAGGAGTTATGTATCAAAATAAGAGAGTACGAAAATCGCTTCAACTTTGTGCCCATCCAGGCATATACATTACTGGCCCAGTACAATCTTGCACAAAACAGGCTCCTCCATGTTGAGTTCAGAAAAGCGTATTGCTGAAGCGGTAATGAGGTACGTCCCCTCTCCTATTCCAATTCGGTATGATTTTATGTATACTGCCACGGCCAACAAATCGGGACGAATGCAGTATCATAAGGTCAGGCCCGGGCTTAGTAAACTTCGCATCAGCAGAATTGAATTTATTAAGGTGTATAATGAGGGGCAAATCGTAGCCCTTCGTCCTCTCCCTCAGCGTGGTCAGGAAACGGTATTCCAGTTGGAATTCTACATTTAGCTATTCCTCCAGGATTCGTTCCAGGTTGGCCGGTGAGTAGCCCACAGACTTGATCGTCTTATTATCCGATTTCCGATAAACAAGCCATTTATCCCCCTCCTTGCGGTAATAGCATTCTGTCCCATCTTTGCCCTTATAATGTTGAACTGTCTGTACTGCCTCTTCCTCGGAAATACAAGCCTTGCTCATGTTGGATCGCTGAACTTCCTCAAATAAAGCTTTGAATTTATCGCCAAGGCCAAACTCCAGCACCGCGCCCGACAACACATATTGAATATCACAGAGCGCATCAGCAATACCAACCATGTCTTTTTCCTTGATGGCCTCGTCCAACTCACTCAATTCCTCTGCAATTAAGTCCACACGCAGTTGACACCGCTTCTCGTCAGGGATGGAAGGTGTCGGTAAAACAGGGTGCTTAAAAGTCCTGTGGAATTCCGCCACCATATTAAGTGATTCTGGTTGATGCATTGAATATGATTTAGAACCCTAAAGCAACCAAAAAAATTAGAGACTTAAAAAAGGGATTATTTTAGTTGAGTTCAAATGAAATAGACTTACTGATATTCAGCATATTACATAGATTCAATTTCCGTCTAAGTTTAATTCAAGTTCGAGTTGAAATTGAATCAGAACTTTACCTTTGCGGCTTATCTTTGCACCTTATTGTCTAAAATGACTACAAATTTTGTTGAAGAACTCCGCTGGCGCGGTATGATCCATGACCTGACTCCAGGGACGGAAGCACAACTAAATAAGGAGATAACGTCTGGTTATATCGGGTTTGATCCTACCTCCGATTCACTTCATATTGGCAATCTCGTCCAGATCATGACGTTGGTCCATTTTCAGCGTTGCGGACATAAGCCCTTTGCACTGGTTGGGGGCGCGACAGGGATGGTGGGCGACCCTTCCGGCAAATCCACGGAAAGAAATTTACTCTCTGAGGAAATACTCCTTCACAACCAACGTGGCGTTAAAAGTCAGCTCGAGAAGTTCCTCGACTTCTCCAAAGGCCCACAGGCAGCAGAAATGGTTAACAATTACGATTGGTTTAAGGAATTCCGGTTCCTGGATTTTATCCGCGAAGTAGGAAAGCACATAACTGTCAATTATATGATGGGCAAGGATTCTGTTCAAAACCGACTGGAGTCCGGGCTATCTTTTACCGAATTTACTTATCAGTTGGTGCAGGGCTATGACTTTTACTGGCTTTATCAGAATAAAAATTGTCGTGTTCAGATGGGTGGTTCCGATCAATGGGGCAATATCATGACCGGCACTGAACTCATTCGGCGCAAAGCGAACGGCGAAGCCTTTGCCCTGACAACACCGCTGATCAAAAAGGCAGATGGAACAAAGTTTGGCAAAACTGAACAAGGGAATGTCTGGCTTGATCCAAAAAAGACATCGCCTTATCATTTTTATCAATATTGGCTAAATGCCTCCGATGAGGATGCCGCCCAATTCACCCGGATTTTTGCACTCCGGGGAAAGGATGAAATTACTTCACTGATTGACGAGCATAGCAAAGCACCTCACGTCCGCAAATTACAATCAGAACTGGCCAAAGATATTACCCTTCGGGTTCATTCAGCTAAGGATTATGAAATGGCGGTAAAGGCTTCCCGCATTCTCTTTGGCGATTCCGTTACCGAGGATTTGCAAAGCCTGGATGAGACAACCCTCCTCGCTGTTTTTGAGGGCGTGCCTCAAACCACAATTTCTAAATCTGAATTCGAGACCTGCACAAATGTGACGGATTTGCTCTCTGACCTCACCCGGGGTGGGATCTTTCCATCCAAGGGAGAAGCCAGGAGAATGATCCAGGGCGGTGGCGTAAGCATTAATAAAATCAAGATCAGTGATCCCAATCAAAAACCGGAATTCACATTGCTGCAAAACCGGTATCTGCTTGCGCAAAAAGGGAAGAAAAATTATTACTTGATTTCTGTAAACTGATCCGGCATTGAAAACCACGTGGAGGGAAGCATTGCGGGACAGGCGTTTTTTGGTGTCCCTGGGGCTGGCCTGTCTGACGTTGTTGGTGCTGGTCCCGTTTGCTCCTTACTATTTCAGTGAAATAATCGGCCCTAAACCAGGAATGGTCCTCAACGATTGGGTGCTGAATCACCTCCGACCAACTGACTGGTCACTAACCATTTTTGTGCTCATCTATTCCTTCCTGGCGATCACCCTGCTCCTTCATTTTAATAATCCGCAGATTATGTTGGTGGGATTGATCACTTACAGCGGCGTAACGTGGCTGCGCATGCTATCGATTTACCTTTTTACGCTGGAGGCACCACCCGGAATGATCTACCTTGCTGATCCTTTTCTTTTTATGGTGGTCTATCCCCAACGCAACTTTGCCAAAGATCTATTCTTCTCCGGCCATGTCTCAACCATGACCGTTTTGATGTTGATCGAACCTATCCAGAAACTAAAACGGCTTAAAGTGGTTGCCGGTGTAGCGGTGGGTTTGCTGCTGTTGATCCAGCACGTTCACTACAGTATTGACGTTTTTTTTGCGCCCTTCTTTACTTATTTGATTTACAGGCTTGTCATGCAATTCAAAAAGCCTCTGATAAATTAAGATAAACTCCGTGGGCTTTTTGTCCGTATCCAAAATCAAGTCGGATGTTTAGCCTTTCCGTTTTATCCAGCGCCATCCTCACCCCTCCCCCATACGACGGTTTCCAATCCTGAAGTGTAAATCCGGAAATCGATCTGGCCACACGTCCAATCCCGACAAAGGCCACCAATCCAAAACGATCGATCACGTGCTGTCTCAATTCGGCCTGTGCCGCAACCAGGTTTTTGTCCGTGTATCGTCCCTCATAATAACCACGCATAATACTTCCGCTGCCAATATTGGCCATACTCCGGATGGGAACGTTACCCTGATTTAAATTGGCAAGGAATTGCAATGCCAAAACGGAAGTTTTGCCCAGCGTGGAGAATTTTCTTGCGTCAAGGGTCTGATTGAGGTAGTTAAATCCGCTTCCAAACGCGGAGCTGAACTGGTTGATATAATATTGAAAATAAAATCCTTGCGATGGGCTAAAGGCATTGTTGCGACTATCCCACAAAAGTAAAATACCCAACCCGGAAGTAAAACTTCCCTTTCGTCCGGGCACCTTTTCCTGATCAAAAATACTGCGGTCTCCATTTGCTTTTTTTTCATATTCAAAAGAAAAGACATTTTGCTGTTCATAGGCCGCGCCCACATAAAATTTCTTATAAACATTCCGAAGTAGCTGTGGAAAGAAATAGTATTGTGAAATGGTATATGCCTCGCGGTCTTCATGGCGGGAATTATTTCCCAGACCCCAAAAACGATCGGGGAACCGGCTAACGGATCCATGAATCCGGAGTATGAATTGTTCGTTTGGAAAAAAAATGGATCCATCAAAACCCAGGACCAACTGCTTCCTCAAAGTTGCTATACCGAGGGCCTGAATAAAAGAGGTGCGAATAAGGGAGTCCTTTTTGGTGAATTTAAAATAATAGCTGCCAGCGCCCCCTGCGGCCCATGTCAATTCGGGAGAATGGAGTACAGCCGGAAATCCAATCAGGTGCTTTTTCTTCTTTGTCAGCTTTGTGAGCTTGATCGTAGAGTCTTGTCCAATCAATTCCTGGGAAAGGCTGGATTGGGTAAATAACAGGTGGAACCCTAGGAAAATGACTAAAAATCTGGGCATTAAGAAATAGGGTTCGTTAAAACATTTAGTTAATTTTCTGGTTCCTTTTTGATAATATTGTACCTTAAATTAAACAAAATAGCAGGCATGGCTGGTAAAAATGGCGTTCATCGTATAAATAGCCAAAATTATCCATTATTCAAGTTAGGCGAAACACTTACGCAAGATCAAAAAGATTTTTTTGAAAAATACGGCTTTCTTCATTTTAAGAATTTTATTGACAGAAAGACTGTGGACCTGATCCTAAGGGAATCAGAGAAAATCCAGGACCTTTGGATTCGCGAAGATGTTAAGGCCGTAAACGGTGTACCCATCAAGTATGGAATCGACATTGATGGTAAACGGATCGTACAACGATTTGCATTTGCCAATCAGTTTAGTGTTGTACTGAAGGACTTGCTAAGAGACCCCAGGCTCAAAGCACTTTTTGATTTGATCGGGGCGCCGGACTGCCGCATTGGCGAAAACGAAAAAGACGGACTGGTTTTCAATCATTACGTTAATACGAAAGACAGCAATTTCAGCAAAATGGGCTGGCATACCGATGCGTTGCGTGACATCTTTTATGGCACCAAGATCATGCCTATGCTCAACGTCGGAATTCATCTGGATGATTCATCCATGAGCAATGGTGGCTTACGCCTACTTCCAGGCACGCACAACAAGGGCATTGGTACGTTACTCTTTAAGAAATTTTATTTTGTCAGCAACAAAGAAGACAAAAATGAAATTGGTTTAAATGTGGAGGCTGGGGATCTCACGGTTCACGATGGCCGGATTTGGCACAGGGTAGCACAATCACCCTACATCGGAGAGAAAAGCCGCCGAAGGGTGATGTATGTTCCCATCATCTCAGGGAAATTCCAGCCCCGAAACGGGGAAAGCAAGCCGTTACTGTATCAGCGGCTGATGACGCTTTATAAATAAATAATCTCGCCATGAGTTATGCTATCGTGACCGGCGCCAGCGGGGGTATTGGCCTTTGTCTTGCCCGGGAATTCGCTGCCAAAAAATATGACCTGCTGCTGATTGCCAGATCAGAAGATAAGTTATTGGTTCTCGCAGAATCGCTACAACGTGAATTCAATATCAAAGCCTCTTATTTAGCACTCGATCTTTCTGAAAAAAAATCCATTCCAGCAATAAAGAATTGGATCGATCAAAACAATATTGCGATAGACGTGCTGGTGAACAATGCCGGCTATGGCACCTGGGGTGTGTTTGAGCAATCAGACCTCGTCCAGCTTGAAAACATGATGCACCTGAACATGAATGCGATGGTCGATTTGTGTTATCTCATGATCCCTTATCTCAAAAAGAAATCACCGGCCTACCTATTGAACATTGCCAGCACTGCCGCTTACCAGGCTGTACCCACGCTGACTACCTATGCGGCGACCAAAGCATTTGTCGTCCTTTTCACGCGCGGCTTGCGCTGGGAGCTAAAGGGTTCTGGAATTTCAGTGAGTTGTTTGAGTCCGGGCGCAACCTCCACCGGATTCATCGATCGGGCAGGGATGAAATCGATGCAAGAACGCGCCGAAAAATTCAGCATGAAGCCTGAGGCCGTAGCCAAAATCGCTATTGATCAAATGTTCCGGGGCAAGGCAGAAATCGTTCCTGGCTTTATCAATTGGATTTCGGTAAAGCTCACCTACTTTTTGCCCAAATACCTTATTGAAAAAATTGCATCCGGTCTTTACGTTAAGTGACCCTGTTTTATTGATCCTTCTTTGCCGGTGGTGGAATTACCTTAAAGGTGATGGTGCCTACCGACTCGGCTGAATTAGAAATTTTGGCGATGAATTCGGTCGTCTCTATCGTCTGTTTAAAGATTCTTTCTGCTTCCAGGCTAATCCCTTTGGTGATGGGAACAATGGAAACTACCTCTCCTTCTTTGCTGACTTTAACGCGAAAAGAATAGGTTCCGTAAGACTCATTCGGGATTTCCGGCTTGTTGATGGTTGGCTTTTCAAAACCTTCAAATCCGGTTACAGTGATGCCGCCACCACCCCCGCCACCATCTCCTCCACCGCCATTGCCTGGCTTACCGTACAGGGCTTTGGAATCCAACGTTCCTTGTGGGTTGCCTTTGTCACCGGTCTTACCCTTGTCATCGCCCTGACTGGGGCCGGGAGAACCTTTCTTATCTTCAGCAGTCTTCTTTGAATCCGGCTCCTTTACACTTTTCTTTTCTTCTTTTTTTGTGTCTTTGACGTAATCCTTCGGCTTGGTTTCAACGGTCTTCTCAGAAATCGACTTCGTCTTGACTTCTTTTTTCGTTTCCTTCACGATCACCGGGCTTTCATCCTGCGAGGTAAGGGGTGTCTCCTCTTTTGTCGTCTCCGGCTTTGCTTCCTCTTTTACTTTCTCTTCCTGCTTGGGCTGGTCTATATCTTCCTTCTTTTCCGTTGCAGCACGTTTATTATTTCCCACCGGAACTTCAGGTTGAATGTCGCCTCCACCCTGGTCGTCCAACCCAAAGTTCAACTCAATACCCGATCCCATATCAGATAGCGGTGGATTGGGTGCACGCCACCCCATCGCAAAAAGGAAAAGCAACAGCATCGCCACGTGTATACCGATAGACGAAAGTATCCCCAATCGTCGATTTTTGATTTCTTCACCCTCGCTCATATCTCCTAGGTGGTTGCGTAATCGTTTAGTATTTCATAACCCAAAGTCCGTTGCCATATTCTGTCTTCGCAGCATCCGCGCTGGACTGGGCTGCATTGTACGTATCAAAATCAGCGATGGCCAAACGGAAATACTTCACCTTGCCATAAGCCGGAATGATCTTGGAGCTTACCCCCTTGGCACTCAATTTTTTGGCAAAATCCATCACCAGGTCATCATCGATGTCGCTTGTCACCACTACGTAGAAACGACGGGTACGTTCGGTGAGGGTTTCAATGGTGCCTTCAGCGGGCTTAGCTTTTATTGCAGCCTCAGCTTCGAGCCGTTTGCGTTCTTCTTCTTCCTTCTGTTTAGCCAATATCGCATCATCCGCTTTCTTCTTCTCTTCTGCTTGCTTGGCCAATTGCTCCTGTTTGTCCCTTTCTACTTTCGGTACATACACGTATCTGTAAAGCAGAAAGCCGGCGGCAAGAATAACCAAACCAATAATCAAACTAATAATGAGCGGAGCATTGGATCTGCCCTCATCATCCTCGTCCTGCAACGCTTCATCATCCATTGCTTCTGGTTTATCGGACTCGGCGTATTCATGCTCCGACGGCGGTTCTACCCGCTCAGCCTGAACAGTTTCTTCTTCACGGTCCAGTGGCTTGTACTCAATATCAGGAAGCCCGAAATTGTCGGCTGCATCGTCTGCATTTCCCTGGGTTTCGTCGGACTGATCTTCGTTATCCTTTATTCTTTTTGCCATGGTTTTGGTTTTAAAAGGGTATTACTAACAAAAATAACGTAAATTCTTTAAAAGCGAAGCTGGTCAAAAGCTCCAACTTACCCCCCCCATCACTTGAAAGCCCCTTACCGGGTAATTTAAATATAGTTGATAATTGCTCGACAGCAGGTTATTTAACTTCACAAAGGTCGAAACCTTGCGTGAAATAAAATAATCCACCTTTGCGTTCAGGTCTAATGCCGGATTGAGGGTCACCGTCCGCGCTGATTCATCCATTGCTTTCATTCCGCCCTGAGCAATGAAATCAAGATTGAATAATACCTTGCTGTACAAACTGTAAGAAGTGTTAACAGCAACCCGATAAGTAGGTCTGTGAAATGCAATAGGTTGCTGGTCTGTTGTGTAGTGAAAGTAATCGCCCCGCAATACGATCTTTAGCGCCTCCCCATGATTGTATCCCAATTCCCCAAATAAATTCTCGCGTTGAGTGTTTCCCTTATCATAGACTACATCAAACTTATTTTGGTTACTGATGTTATTCTTGTAGAAATACAGGTTTTTAAGAGTCGACAAGGACACACCGACACCAAATGCAACTTTTTTACTCAAATTTCCTTTCAACCCTGAAAAGAATTCCGCTGCACGATTCGTATGCGCAATGTTAATGTTAGAATTCAACCATAGATTTTCGCGCGAAAGCGTATGCAAAGAAACCTTGTCAATGTCACCGGTGAGTCCGGCATAAACGATAACTGATTCACTCAAACTGTAATCCGCCCGAAGATTGGGATAAACGTGAAAGGCCTTTTGATTTCCAATGGTGTCATTCGCCATCGCAACATTGGCCCCCAATGTCAACCAAAGGTTATTCATGGGCGTGAACTGATAAGCCGGTTTAATTCTGAAGAGGTTTCTCGGCTTTAAGCCAGTGATGGTATCCTTTCGGTCGATAAAAAAGTAATCGGATTTCAACAGGAACTTAGCTTTATTCGAAAATTTGTAAGCACTATTCAACGACACGGTGATTTCGCTTTCGGTAGCCCTATAATGATCGCTCAAATAACTATAATTGCCTTGCAGTGCATAGTTAAAATCAGCAGGTTTTGAATTTTCAATTCCTGCTCCCAGGCTCACGATATTATAACTCTGCCGGATGCTTTCTCGTTTGGGTGCCGACCCCGGCAGGTATCCATAAAAGAAAGTAGTTCGGTTTTCATAGTTCAGATTTCCGCTGGCGACGACCGAGTTGGTGATCGACTTGCCAAAAAAGTTTATCTCGGTGGTTCCGCTTGCAGAATTGTTGTTGTCCACCGGGCCGTTGGAATAACTGTGGTGATAAAAATGGGCTCCGTAAAATTTATTCTTGTCCCGTTTGGAATTGAAGTAAGCCTCCAGGTAGGGTGAATTATAATTTCCATACCCAACGCTAACGAAGTTGCCATAAATCTTTGAAATATCTTCCTGCTTTAGTTTTAACGGACGCAATGCGGGGTTGAAATCAGGGGTGTTGAATCGCAGATTTCTAAATTCGTAAACAATTTCGGGCTTGATCGGCTCTGCGGGCCTGGGCGGAATTTTATCAAAATTTCGATCGGCAGGCGGCAACGTAATCTGACGGTCCTTGATAATTTCAATCTCTGCGTTAGGGATACCCCCGTCTTTTTCCCAATCCTGCTGGCCGTATAATAGCCATGGAGAAAACAGGATGACTGCAAAACCCATTACCAGCACGAGGTATCTGGTATTGCGCTTCCGCAAGTAAGTAGAAAGTAAGGACGATCGACCGTTCATTAATTCTTTAATTCTTTTTATTATTCAAACTATCCTTTTCCATCTGCAGCGCTTGTTTTTTCGATTCATCCTCTTCGAGTTTTTTCAACTTCTCTTTGGCGCGCTCTTTAATCAAGGGTTTGGGAAAATTATCAATTAATGAATTCAGCGTACCCTTGGCTTGAAATATTTCCCCGAGAGCAATGTAATTGTCCGCCAGGAGCAAGTAGGACTTTCCGACCCAATCGGTGTACGCCCCGAAGTCGATGTTCAATCCGATCAAGGTCTTATTGGATTGCGTATAGTCTTTGGTCAGATAAAAGATTTCACCCAAAAGATATTTTGCTTCCGCGCCATATTCATCCCGTGCGCTGTTCAGTGTGCTCAAAAATTCGTCCTTTGCCGTTTCGTAATCTCCCCTCGCCATGGCGGTCTTGCCGAGATACAGGGAAGCCTTGTTTTCCGCACCGGCATTGACTTTTCCTTTTTCTAAAATCAGCTTTGCATACGTGTCGGTCGAGTCGTATTGTGCCTGGAGAAAGTATGATTCCATGAGACCCGACCATGCGTTGTATTGATCCTTCTTGGAAGTGGCCATTTTGGCCAGCCGCTGAAATTGGGGAATGGCATTTTCGTAGTGACCTTGTTTGAATTCTAATTCTGCAATTCTTCCCGTCACGCGGTTTGCAAAATTGAAGGAATTATCAAAGACAATTTGATTGTAAACTTGCAAGGCATTAGCAAAATCTTCCAGCCGGTACAAGGATTCGGCGCGATAATAGTTAGCCTCAGGCAACCGTGGGCTTTCCGGATACGCGATGGCATAATTGGAAAGACTATTGATCGCTTTCTTGTAATCCTGGTTGAAATAAAAATTCTTCGCCGCATCAAATTCGATGGACTCAATTCCTTTGGCATCCGGGTTGGTCGCCTTAAACTGGGCTAGGTATTTATCGAATTCGCCCCCCCTGTTCGATAAAGTCAGCGCTTCCTGCAGCGGCAACAAAAGGCCTGCGGTTACAGGATGGGAAGGAAATTTTTCCATCAGCGCGATGTAATCATTGGCGGTCTTATTATAATCTCTAAGGTTGTAATACCCCGCTGCCCTGCGCTGATAAGCATATGGCAAGAATCGGGAAGGTTTATCAGTTGCAATAATACGGCCGTATTCTGTTACTGCACCGGCATAATTTCCTTGTTCAAAATAGAATTGGGCGCGTTCAAAGATCGACTCATCAAGGTACCGGGATCGAGGAAAATTCTTAATCAACTGATCCAACTCACTGGCCGCTTCAGTGTACTTGCGCTGAATGCCGAGGATAACCCCGGACTGCAGGTGAGCGTAGTCGGCGTCAGTAGAATTGAGCAGGATGGCTTTCTTGTAATTGGTCAACGCCTCCGAGTAAGACTTTGAAATATATTGGCAATCGGCCAGACGCAGCAGACCATCGCTGTGGTTGGAATTGGCCTTGGGGGATTGGGCCACAAATTCTTTGAAATTGAAAAGGGCTTTATCATATTTCTGTTGATTGTAATAGGCATACCCCAATCCATACCGTGCCCGGGAAATGATATCCTGATTGTTAAACTGAGACAAACTCAGGATACGCTCATAGTTAGGAATTGCGCGATCATATTTCTTTCCAATCGAAAAGGCCTCAGCATTCCAGAAATTTGCTTCTGCCGCAAAATTGAGGTCAACAGGTGTTTGCAAAGAGCGATCAAAGAGTTGGACCGCCTGGGCATAGTCGCCTTTATTAAAAAGTTCTGCTCCTTTCAGGAAGGTCGCCTTCTGATAGGCCCTGTCGATGTTGGGGCCACGCTTGGGTAATGATTCAATGTATTCGATCGCTTTGTTGTAATTGTTTGCATTGACGTATGCTTGTGACAACAATTCCTTAATTTCGGTGGTGTATTGGCTTCGCGGAAAAGACACGAGAAATTTTTCAAATTCATTGATAGCCTGATCAGGCCGACCCAAATCATACGAAATTTTCGCAAACTGAAATGTGCTTTCTTCAGACAAACGGGTATCTGATTTCAATTTACGGGCATTGTCAAAAGCGGTGAGGGCGAGTGGCTTTTGCTGCAGCTTCAAATACAATGAACCCAGATAGTAAGACGAATAAAACCCGACTGAATCCTGAACAGCAGCGGCTGACTTGAAATAATCTAGCGCCAGTTTGTCGTCCCCGATGGAATAAGCTGAGTAACCGGCCCGGGACAATACACCGCGATCGGCATTCGCCTTATCTGCGAGGTACCGCTGATATCCCGCCAAAGCATCCTTGTAATCTTCCTTCTTGAACTGCGCTTCCGAGGAAAGGAGTGCAATCTCATTCCGGTTAGAAAGTCCATCCATATCCTTTAGTGCTGACACATATTTGATTAATCCGACGTAGTCCTTCTGTTTGTAATAAACGCTGGTGATGAGGTGAGGTACTATCTTGGAATAAGCAGGATTTTGTTCTGCGCGTGTCAAATCGGTTAATGCCAGTGCAAATTCGCTCTGGTTATATTCAATGAATCCTGCATAATAGCTTGCGGCTGGTCCAAAGGTCCCTCCTTGCGCTTTGATGAAATTAAACTGGTCAAGCGATTCTTTGAGTTTTTTCTGATTGAATAAACTGTAAGCCCAGCGGAATCTTCCATTGTTCTGCTGCTCAGAAGACAGTGCTGAAAAATCCACTTTCCCATAGTAATCTGAGGCCTTGGTATAATTCTTCTCGTTATAATAAAAATTACCCAAATCGCAATTCGCCGTGCCCGCATGAGGGTTTAAGGCATTGGCTTCCACAAAATCTTCAATTAGCTTTTCACCATCCGCATGATGTAGCGCCAAACCGCACAGGGCCTGATAATATTCTGCATCGGCGCGGCGTAAATCCTGTTGCGGTGAATGCTTCAGGAAATCCTCAAAAACCTGACGGGCCGCACCATATTCATTCCGCTCCAACAAATCAATTCCGGATTTGTAAAGGCGATCAGTCTTTTTTTGAGATAATAAATCCTGCGCAATGGAGAAGTGAAATAAAACACAAAAGCCAAAGGCGAAGAGTGGTTTCTTCATCAATCGTTTCTTGGTAGAACAAAAAAGTTCAAAAAATATTGCAATCTAGCGTCTAAAAAAATCTACGAACCAAAATCGCACCGGACTGCATAGGCGTTAGAACCAGATTCGGATTAGTGCTCCCGCTAACCATCCCATCCTCAATCCTATTCCATCTCCAAATTTAAGCAATATTAGGCGAATCTTCATCATGAAACCCCTGGGAGCACAACGTCAATAATCGGTCCAGTTTAATACATCAACCGGAACACCAACTCTTTCAAGATTTGGCCATCCGTGTCTGTTCCGTTGTTTACACCTTTCAATTTCAGATCTGCCTCTTTGAGTAAGGAAATATTTTCAATGATTTTTCCCGTGCTGTACCATTGC
Organism: Bacteroidia bacterium; assembly: GCA_043785125.1. Taxonomy (GTDB): domain Bacteria; phylum Bacteroidota; class Bacteroidia; order Cytophagales; family Cyclobacteriaceae; genus ELB16-189. The sequence goes on along the minus strand of JAYVXP010000184.1, from coordinate 11,462 downwards.
AAAGCATTAATATAATCTCTCACAGCGAAAGGGTTGATTTTGAGAAGACTAACCAACTCTTTCTCACTCCTTTCAGAAACTGTAGAGGCGGTCAAGAGTTTGCTAAAAAAATAATACAAAAAAGCCACGGCAGGAATCACCGGACTCTTTTTAGTATTCTTTTCAAAATAAACAACGATCTTTGCGGCGAGCAAAGCATCTTTTGAAATCAATGCCTTCTGCAGCTCAAAAATATTATACTCGCGACTTACCCCGACCTGGCTCATTACCCGATCGGCAGTAATTATTGCTATATCACCTAAGCCAATGAGCACTTTATCAATTTCATTTGCAAGTCGCTGAAGATCGTTCCCGACATATTCACAGAGCACCCGAATTCCTGCTTCCTCTATCTTGAACCCCTTTTCATTGATATAGCCCGAAACGAAATCCGGAATTTGATTATCGTACGGTTTTTTGAATACAGCCGAAAGGGTAAGTTCAGCCACTTTTTTACCCAATTCCTTTCGCTTATCGAGTGATTTGTGTTTATGGCAAAGTACCAATACGGTTGACGGTAAAGGCCGGGAAAAATAGTCAAGCATCAATTTTGCACCCAATTCCTTTTGTAAATCAGGAATATCCTGTGCTTCCCGAACGATCACAACCTGGCGTTCGGACATCATCGGAAAGCGCTTTGCGTGAGTAAGGATGATATTTACGGGAGATTCCTTTCCGTACAACACAACCTGATTAAAGCTCTTTTCAGCATCACTCAAAGTATGAGCCTCTATATAATTGGAAATCAAATCAATATAATAGGTTTCCTCACCCTGAAGTACATATACTGGTGCGTACTTTTTATTCTTCAGGTCGTTCAGGATTTTTACTGCGGCGGCGTCCATCCATCAACTTTTTATCGCGCCATAGAACTAGCGTGAGGGGTCATTGATCATGGATAAGTTGACATACTTGGCTTCTTCCTCACCAATCTTATTCAAGCCCAGGAGTCCACCAGACGATTCTGCAATTTTAAGCGCAATTTCCTTTATGCTAATATAGAACCCTGTTGCAAATGATTTATCCAGTTTAGGGAGAACTGCATTCAAGTGGGATAATTCTTCAACAATCATTGGGTTACGCGCAGTCACTTCCATGGGGTAACTTTGTATGACGACTTTAAGCTTATCCTCAAAGTCCTCTCCCACCAGCCGATAAAATTCAAGAAGATTGGCCTGTGATCGCTTTTGTTTTTTTCGTGCCACCTCAATGGCTCCCTGAATCTCCTTCCTGTCAATATCACCATCTGCGCCTGCAATGAGAATGCATGCGAGAATTGGCGCCTTGAGCATCAATTCCATTTCGCTGTTGGAAAGCTTATCAAACTCGGTTATCATTTCTCGAAGTAGAAAAGGTACCCTAAAAGTCCTGATTTAGTACAAATTTTAAAACTTTTGAATAACTAAAGTTGCGGGTTTGACTTATCTTTATCAAAAGCGAGGAAACGATGTACGAAAAGGACCCTGTTTTGATCTTTGTTGTTGAGGATGATGAAACCTATTCCAAATTCCTAAAACATGTGCTGGGGTTAAACCCCGATTTTGAGGTCGAATTTTTTAGTACCGGAAGAGAATGCGTGAATAATCTGCATCGGAAACCTTCCGTAATTACACTGGATTATTCCCTTCCTGACCTTTCGGGGGCAGATGTGCTGCGGCAGATCCGGGAATCCGACCCCGATATAAGCGTGATCATTATTTCAGCACAGGAAAAGATCGGAACAGCCGTGGATTTGTTAAAATTGGGCGCCTTTGACTACATCACCAAGGACCAGGATGCCAAAAACCGAATTCTAAATTCCATTAATAATGCGCGACAGAAAACATCATTGATCAGGGAAATCAATCATCTCAAAAAAGAAATCACCGGCAAATACGAATTTGAAAAAAGCATCATCGGCACCAGCCCGGCAATCAAAAAGGTTTTTGCATTAATCGAAAAGGCAGTAAAGACCAATATTATTGTTTCCATTTCTGGTGAAACTGGCACCGGAAAAGAACTTGTCGCAAAAGCGATTCATTATAATTCAGGTCGCAAAAACAAACCGTTCGTAGCGGTCAATGTTGCAGCAATTCCAAAGGACCTGATTGAAAGTGAATTATTTGGTCATGAAAAGGGAGCATTCACGGGTTCTGCAGGTCGCCGGATTGGAAAGTTTGAAGAAGCCGACGGGGGCTCAGTGTTTCTGGATGAGATAGGAGAAATGGATATAAACCTCCAGGCTAAGCTGCTGCGTGTTTTGCAAGAGCGCGAGGTGACGCGCATCGGTGGGAACCTTGTGATTAAAGTAGATGTACGCATTATTGTGGCCACGCACCGAAATCTTCAGGAAGAAGTAAAAGCCGGAAGGTTCCGGGAAGACCTCTACTTCCGCATTTTGGGTTTACCCATACATCTCCCTCCATTACGTGAACGCGGGCAGGATATTATCATCATTGCTAAATATTTTCTGGATCAATTCACTAAAGAAAATCACCTTCGCAAATTTAATATCGCTCCAGAAGCCCAGGAAAAATTGCTGCAATATCCTTTTTCCGGCAATGTGCGCGAGCTAAAGTCCATCATCGAACTGGCGGCTGTCATGGCCGAGGATACAGAAATAAAAGCCGAAAATATCAATTTCGCAAGCCTGCCAGGAGACGATGCTTTCCTATTAAAGCAAATGACCTTGCAACAATATTTGTATCGCATCATCCGAAGCTTCCTCAATAAGTATGATAACAATGTGCTGGAGGTAGCAAAGCAACTTGACATTGGCAAGTCCTCAATTTACCGGTATTTGAAAGAAATGGACGACGCGGGGATATGAACAGTCTTAAGCGGTACGTAGAAAAAGGCCTCTTCTATAAGTCGGTTGTTGAAGACGGCTCTGACATTATTTTCGTCGTGGATTATCACGGTGAAATTTTGTACCACAATGCTTCAGTGGAGGAGACCCTGGGTCACAAACCCAATAGCCTGATTGGCAAGAATTTTTTTGATTTCATATTACCAGGAACGCTCGGGGAGTTTAGAAAGAAATATCAACTCAGCTGTAGAAAGCTTTATCAAGAGGCCATTGAATTCCAATTTTTATGCTCTGGGAAGGTATATAAGTACCTGGAATTCAATTCTATAAACTTAAAACAAAAAGAAAAAATTGAAGGTCTTATTCTTGATTGCCGTGACATTACGCAAAGGAAAAAGGATGCAGAAGAACTCCTTCGGGCTCAAAAGGCGAAGGAGCAATTCCTGGCTAACATTAGTCATGAGATCCGAACCCCCATCAATGGTATCGCCGGGCTGGCAACCTTGTTGAGCAAGAACCCGACGGCAGAAGAACAAATTACCTATCTCAATGCCATTAAGAGCGCAGCGGATAACCTCAAGGTGATCATCAATGACATTCTCGACCTTGCTTCCACTGGATCGGGGAAACTTAAATTTGAGAAGATTGGTTTTAGCCTTAAAAATCTCCTTTCCTCCCTGGTGGGCGCCTATTCGGTGCAGGCAAAGGAAAAAGGAATTGAACTCTCCTATTCATTGCAAAAAGATGCGGACAAAATTCTGATTGGCGACCCCGTGCGCCTCAATCAAATTCTCATCAACTTGATCAGTAATGCCATCAAGTTTACCCACATCGGTTATATCCGGATCAGGACGACATTAGAGAAAGCTGAGAAAACAAGAGTTTTTATCCGCTTTGAAGTGGACGATACCGGGATTGGCATTCCAAATGAAAAATTGTCCACCATATTTGAGAGTTTTGGTCAGGCTGACGCCAGCGTGACGCGAAAATATGGTGGCACAGGATTGGGATTAACGATTGTGAAGCAGCTGGTGGAACTGCAACGGGGTGCCATCTCAGTAAAGAGTAAGGAAGACGAAGGATCCAGTTTTACGGTTATTATTCCCTATGGAATTGGTCAGCCCGGTGATTTGGCTGAAATATCCGCTCAGGCCGGCAGTACCGATTCACACCGAAAGAGCCTGAAAAATCTTCATGTCCTATTGGTAGAAGACAATGATATTAATAGGCTATATGCCCGAAGTTTACTCAAGACCCTGGATTGTATTGTGGAGACCGCTGAAAACGGATATGTTGCGATAGAGAAACTAAAAACCGACCAGTTCGATGTTGTTCTTATGGATATCCAAATGCCGGTCATGGACGGATTTGAAGCGACCAAAGCAATCCGCCTGGGTGATCCTCCCAAAAGCGAAATTCCCATCATCGCCCTTACCGCCAATGCCACCCCCAAAGATTTCGAAAGGTGTATCGCTGCGGGAATGAATGATTGCGTAGCAAAACCCTTCACACCCGAAGAATTATTCAGAATACTAATTAAATACACAGTTCCTGTTGTTACCTTATCCGAATCATTTTCTCAAAAAGGGAATTCGTTGGCGGTTGACTTAAGTTATCTTAAGAGTGTTGCCAACGGGAACATGGATTTCATGAAAGAAATGATTTTGACTTTTCAGGAATCTGTCCCCGACAGGATTGCGGAAATAATATTTTTGGTAAATGACAACCAATGGATTGCCGTGGCCAAGGCTTTGCACAAAATCAAGCCAACACTAACCATGATGGGGTTGGCAAACTTGAGGGAAGAGGTAACGGCGATTGAGGATTTGCTTAAAAATAATGAGCTGAAAAACTTAAATCACAGGATTCTCCGATTGGCGGACGACTTAAGCAATGCGGTTGACACGCTAAAATTGATGCCGCTTTAATTGTGATTCATAATTGCTAATTTCCGATACGCCGCGGGCTTATCAGGACCTCCGATGATTACAAAGTAAACCCCGTTTGCCAGACCTCCCACTTGAACCGTCTTCTCCTTATTCACAGCGCCATCAAAATCACCAGAAAGAACATTGATTCCGCGCTGGTCAACAATGCTCCATGTGTATTCAGGCGGCAAATTATCTGGCAGGCCGAATTTGAAATGGCCATTAGCGGGATTGGGGAATAACTGTATTCCCTCCACGCTTGCTGCCGATGATGGATCATCAATTCCGGTAATGGTTCCGCCCAGGATAGCGGGTGAAGCGATGGCAATACTCTGATAAATCTCTTTTGTATTCTTGTCCTGCACGTATGCCACCAAGGTTAACTGGTTAGAATTGACGATGGGCACATCTACATTAATGTTCGACTGGGTAACGGTAAGTTTTGTACCCGGCGTTGATGGAGGGATCGGTCCGGCCCAGGGTATATTGATATTCTTGCCAGATGCTCCTAAAAGTTGCTTCCGCAAAATGTTATGAAAACTGCCGACTGTATTTTCTACCAGTGCCACCTGTGCGATAAGCGGTGAATTAAATGTCGAATCGGCTGTGATGTCCAATACCAGATTAAGTTTATTGTTAACGACGGTGGCCGTTAGAGCCAAATCGAATTTGGGGTCTTTCAAGGCACGGCGGTCAATCTCTATCGGATCAATGTCGTTGGTATATCCCGTAAACACTGCATCCAGTCTGCCATCCATAACTGTAAAGGGAGGTTGCGTTACACCAACAAACAATGCCCGCGCTGCCGGGTCAACAGGATTGTCCTGGTTTAGCGGGTCCACTCCGGGATTGCTGATGTGGTAGCGAATATCATGAAAATCGGAAACGCCGCGGAGGGCAACCCAATTGCTGTACACTTTATCCAGATACTTATCTGCGTTAACACTGGCCGCCTGACTTGAATTTGTAAAGTGTTCTACCAATACATTTCTTTTCTTGTCGCCTACAAATACGTTATCAAACGCAAATCCATCAAGGGTGTCACCGGGGGCATTGGTTGCATCACTGCTAAATGCGATCCTTATTCTCACCTGCTGGCGGCAATTACCCGGAATGATACAGATCGGATCAGTTTTGGGAATCGTATCCAAATTAGCGCGGGCAGTCAACCATTTTCCAGATTGTCCGGTCCAACCATAGGGCCCGAAGCCAAGCGGTTGCTCGCCCGGATCAGAAACGATCTGGTCTTTGTTAAACCAATTTATCCCTTGGAGCGGAGCGCCGATGTTTGTCCAATGAATTCCTCCGTCAACCGAGTATTGTAGTACAGCACCATCAAAATCCTTTTGGGTATCCACCCAATAATCCATTGATATCATCGGTCGCGACAATTGAGAAAGATCAAAACAAGGCCCATTTACAACGGATTGTTCCTTGTTGAAATAGGAAGATCCATTGGGATAAGTGCCACTGTTCAAGCCAGTCCACCATGCATTGTTACCCGGTGAATTAATAAATTTACCATCTGGTGATTTCCACAACCAACTTTCATTCGGGGTATGTAAGAGACTATCGGGTGACCAACCTCCATCGGTCGCTTCAAAGTCCTCAAAAACTCCGGTAGAGGTAACCACTACAGTATTTTTAAAGGGAAGTATTACCAGTGTCTTGGGTATTGAATTAACGCAGCCATCATTTGTTAGAATCGTTAGTTTTGTCTTTTTGTTTCCAATTCCACCGTAAGCATGATTTGGATCTTTATAGGTGCCGGAAGTCGTTCCCCCGTTGGTTCCCAGCGGAATCGAACTACCATTCGGACCTGTTATCGAATATCCGTCGCCAAAATCCCATGTGTAAGTAGTAATTACGCTCACCGTGCCAGGTGGAGTCAAATCTTTAAACTTCGTCGAGTCGTTGCTACAAATTGCAGACCATCCAAATTCAGGTCTAAGAAAATCCCCAACCCTAATCTGCTTTGTTCCGATGTTGGAGCAATTTTGGCCAGTCGTTACTTTTAACGAAACATTGTATAGTCCAGGACCGGCAGGAAGATAATTATGACTTGGATTTTGTGTGCTCACCACTCCCGAACCATCGGCAAAATCCCACTTCCAATTTACAATGGGTGATGCTGGTGGTGCTACCGGAGATCCTGATGGCGGTGGAAGTGTTGAAGCATCGGTAAAGTTAATCGCAGAAGTGATGCATGAATTTAACACCGTTATTCCTGCTGTCGGGCCTGCAAAAATATTGATGTTCCTCTCTTTTGAGGTTTGAGCATTAAATAGGTTCTCAAAATCATATTCAATGATGTATGTATCGGACGCTATTCCATTACTTTGAAAGTAGTATTCCCCCCCAACCTTTGACACTATTGGAAGTACTTGCGAAGGGCTTAATGGATTTAAAACAAATTTAAATTGGGTATAGGTGGAACCCGGAAAAGCCTGTGGTCCGGAAGGCGAAGGAAAACCCGTTAGGTGAATCAAGCCACGATTTGCGCAAAGCTCAAATTCATTGCTGGCATTGACGTTTGCACTATCGACCTTAAAATCGATCGTTGTAACCGGATTAATTTGAAAGATTTGGCGCGAAGATGCAAAGCAGCCATTGATATCTGTAAACGAATAAGTAATCGTGTCCAGACCAAGAGAAGCCGCACTTGGATCAAACACAACCTGATCAACCAGTCCGGGTCCGATATAAGTTGAACCGAGCCCCACCCCCGGGGTTATTTTAAAGAGCCCGCCGCGTTGAATGGCATTGAGGATCTCTGTGGCATGGTTTTGTGGTATTTGAGGTGGTGATCCGGCAGGCGTAATACCAAAAAATGGCACCGGAGGCGAAGGATTGATTTTGAGATTCATTACATCCTGCTCAATACCGCAGGGACCTGCTCCATCCGGATCGGCGGCAGTAATTTTGAAAGTCAGCGTTGTTCCCACTTCACCTGGCGCCGTATAAGTATAAAATGGTGAGGTCGCTGCATTATTCGGAGAATAAGTACCTGTGGCCGTCGCACTACTCCAAAGAACGCCCCCCGGGGCATAGGTCTTAATTCCTTGCAATTGCACATTTGGAATATTTTCGCAAACCGCAAGGTCAGGTCCCGCAGAAATAACCGCTCTCGCATTGATTTTTATATTCACTGCAAATGAATTTCCAACACAGCCATTGGTACCTATTGGCATAACCGTGTAATTTATGATCTGCGTTAAAAATCCAGGATCAATGTTTGTCAGGACATCATTGATCACCGTTGGGGTTTGCGCACTGATGCTCTCGCCGGTTACATTCGGATTGGCAGATCCAATCCAACTGAACGTGCTTGGAATACCGTTCGTAATATTAGTCTGAAGATCATTTCCAACCGGGTTCCCGCTACAAATGACAGGATCCGGCAGCGGCGTTAATCCAACGGGTTCGCGATGCACAACTACGTCAATCTGAAAATTTGAACCAACACACCCATTCACTCCGGTCGGCGTTACGGTGTAGCTCACCGTGCGATCTGCAATATCTACATTGTCCAATATATCCGTGATCACAGGGCCAGACTGGGCGACGGTACTTTCGCCACCCACATTTGGGTTTGAAGCAGCAACCCACATGAAAGTACTGCCCACATTATTTCCCAACAACGCAACATTGCTGGTCAAATTATAATTTGGGGACACATCGCTGCATGTCGAAACACTTTGTGCCATGCCTACTGGCTCAGCGTTGATCGTGACCCTCAGATTAAAAGAAGGTCCAATACATGTTGCTCCACTTACGGGCATTACATTATAAACTACGATCAGCGATGCGCTCGTGAGATTGGTGTACTTATCATTAAAGATTGCCGTGCTTAATTTACCGGAACCAACCAGTGCATTGGTGCCCGCAGCCGTTAATGAAGGTGAAAACGTGATGCTATTAATGGTATAAGACGTGGCTGCCACCGATGTAACTACAGTGCCCATTGTTAAATTGATCGGTGCACTGCTGCAAACCGTCACATTTTGCGCCTGGCCAATTGGTTGAGGACTGATTGGTACCGTAATAGCAAATGTGCTTCCTGGGCATCCTCCGGAAGTTGGTGTAACATTATAAATCGCATTAAGTACTCCGCTTGTCACGTTGGTAAGTGTTTCCGCAAGCAAACCTGCTCCAACCCCCGCACCGCCCGTAAGGCCCCCAGCATAAGACGCGGCCCAAGTGAACGTACTGGCCATGGCGTTTGTGATTTGCGGTTGTGGATTATAATTAAAAGACGAACCTGAGCATACCGCAGGCTCGGTAAAGTTAGAGCCCGTCGGTTTTGATTGTACGGTAGCAGCGATCGTAAAATTATTCCCGACACATCCATTCAAACTGGTCGGCGTCACAACATAATTTAAGGGCTGGTTTACACCAGTTATGTTACTCAAAACATCGTTAATTATGGGTCCACTTTGAAGTGTAGAACTCTCACCTCCAACGCTGACGTTGTTTGTTGTTTGCCACGTAAAATTGCTGATCACATTATTACCCAATGAATTTACATTCGTCTGCAAATTATAGTTAACGCTCGCATCACTACAAATAGTGATGGCCGAGGCGTTGATTCCTTTTGGTTTTGTCAGAACAGGTATCTTCAGCACAAAGGTCCCACCCAAGCAGCCGGAAACCGAGGTGGGCATCACGGTGTAAACTGCATTCAACGTGCCACCCGAGTCATTCGTCAGGGTTCCAGTTAGTGCTCCTGATCCGGAGGGCAAACCACCAATGATACCGACACCATAAACTGCAGTCCATGTAAAATTACTGGGAACGCCATTGCTGATCTGTGCCTGTGGATCACGATTGAATGCTACGTCAGAACAAACTGAAGCCAGCGTCAGGGTTGATCCAACGGGCTTGGGATTGACCGGAACAGTTATCGTAAACAAATTCCCCACGCAACTCCCGGGGCCCAGAGCCTTAGGAGTTACTGTAAATACGCCGTTAAGAACGCCGCCGGAAAGGTTGGTTAAATTTCCTGTGACCGGGCCTGATCCACTGGGCAACCCACCGGTCAGTCCGGGATCATAAGCCGCCGTCCAGTTGAAACTGCTTGATACCCCATTGGTAATTTCCAATTGAGGATCATAGCTGAACGCTGAGTTCGAACAAATTACAGGTTCAACAAAATTGATTCCTACCGGGACCGGGTTTACGGTGACGTCCCATGTTATCGGCACACCAGGGCAACTGCCCGCGATGGGTGTAATACTGTACCGTACAACTCCACCTGCGCTATTTGTGGTTAATGCCTGAGTTATAGATGTTCCGGCTCCACCGGACTGTCCGCTAACTGTCCCACTCTGAATGAGGACGGTCCAGGTAAATGTTGTCCCTAAAACATTGTTCGGGTTTTGCAAAAGAATATTGGTGGTAGCGCCGCTGCACAATGCTGCTGTGCTGACGGGATTAACCAACGCATTGGGTACTGGGTTCACTGTCACATCCGCATAAACAGGAGGCCCGAGACAACTTCCGGATACACTGGTTGCCTGAATTGCATATCGAGCAATGCCACCAAGATTATTAGTCGTCAGTGTTTGATTGATGGGTGAAGTCCCAGGTCCATTGATCAGTCCGCCTACTGTTCCACTCAATACACTGGTTGTCCAATTATAAGTAACCCCACCAAAAACATTGTTCGGATTACTGAGCACAATGTTTGTCTGTAGGCCCGAACAAATTGCGGAACTCAGCGGCAACGCACCTGCTGTTGGCAATGGATTTACACTTACCGTTGTAGTGAAGGGGCCGGCAGTTGTACAGCCATTTGCATTCACACTGAAACTGTAAGTTACGGTTATGGGATTGTTCGTTGTATTAATCAGGCTTTCAGTAATCACTGAGCCAGCGGTGTAAGTCTTGGGCGCAATGATGGTTCCGGTCACGGCCCCGTAATTAACGGAGTTCAGGGTAATGACTGCTCCACTGGTCGCACTGTTCAAGGTAATGTTCACAGCGTTACCAGAACAAATCGCAACCGTCGTATTGTTGATCGACATCACCGGGCTTGGATTTACCGTCACCGTTGTCTGCTGTGTTATGGCGTTACTGCAGCTACCTGTTGCAGCGCTGAAAACATAGGTCACAATCACTGGAGCATTGGTAGGATTTACCAATCCGCCAGGACTCTCCACGATGTGGCCTCCTGTTACGAAAGTTCCGCCACTAGCATATAGTCCGCCGGTTATTGGCGCATAAGTGACATTTTGTAATGTCATGGTCGCTCCTGGTGTTGGACTGGTGAGTGTTATGTCAACTTGAGACCCGCTGCATATTGCTCCGGTTCCGCCGCCTGTATTATTCGCTATGGTAAAAGTAGGAACGGGATTGATGAGTACATTATAAGGCGAAGTGGTTATAACACAACCGGTAGCCGTAATTGTTTCCGCTACCATCAACGTTCCCGTGCCAGCTGCCCCCCAGCTTACTGTGACCGCGTTGGTCCCCGAGCCCGCTGTGATCACGCCTCCTGCTATGGTCCAAACATAACTATGTCCGATTACACTTGCTGTTGTATATCCTACTCCAGTTGCTCCTGAACATACTGTGATCAGCCCGCTAATTATCGGCGTCGGGTTGGCGTTGATCGTGACATTATAATTTCCTGTCGTTACCGCGCAAGTGGTGGCTGTGATTGTCTCCGCTACCGTGAGCGTTCCCGCTCCCGCTACGCCCCAGGT
>JAYVXP010000183.1:0-13881 GCA_043785125.1 Bacteroidia bacterium | reverse complement strand
GAAGTTTTTGACTTCCAATGAACAACAACATTGCTGACAATAGCGGCGATCGTCCCAATAAATATACCGGAAGGAACGGTTACAAAACCAGCGGCCGGGGTAATGGCCACCAATCCAACAACAGCGCCAATACAGAATCCCAGTGCAGAAGGTTTTTTGCCGCGAGCCAGGTCAAAGAATACCCAGGAAAGTCCAGCGGCCGCCGAAGCAGTATTGGTCGTGGCAAATGCAGAAGCGGCGAGAGGCCCTGCGGATAGTGCACTGCCCGCATTGAAACCAAACCATCCAAACCATAATAACCCGGTTCCTAAAAGGACGAAAGGAATATTGGCGGGTGCGATAGCGGCCTTTGCCTTCGACTTGTCCCGGAAGTAAATGGCTGCTGCCAGGGCGGCAAAACCAGCCGACATGTGAACTACTGTTCCGCCAGCAAAGTCAAGTACCCCCAGCTTAAACAAGAACCCTTCCGGATGCCAGGTCCAATGGGCGAGGGGAGCGTAGATCAAAAGGGAAAACAATGATATGAATATCAAGTAGGACTTAAATTTGATTTTCTCAGCGAAAGTGCCGGTAATCAACGCTGGGGTGATAATCGCAAATTTTAGCTGAAAGAAAGCAAACAACACCAAAGGAATAGTGGGTCCCAGTGACCAAGGCTTGCCATCCAATACATTTTGGAACATGAAGAAGGTGGCCGGGTTACCGATGACTCCACCGATGGAGTCTCCAAAAGCAAGGCTGAAGCCGACGACAATCCAAAGGATGCTGATCACGCCCATGGCTATAAAGCTTTGCAACATGGTGGAGATGATATTTTTTGTATCGATCATCCCTCCATAGAAATAGGCCAGGCCTGGGGTCATTAATAGAACAAGCGCTGATGCGGCCAACATCCACGCTACATCTCCCGAATTAATTCCCTCCGTGACAATGGGTCCCGGAACAGCGGGCATTATAACAGCCAGAATGCTGACGGCTAGAAGCAGGATCAAAAAAACGTAAGATTTTTTCATAGTGGTGAATGGGGTTAGTTGGGTTATGGGTTTTCATAGCTATTGATCAAAAATGAATATTAGCAGTTAATATTTTTACCCAGTGCGCCAAAAAAATTACCGCATCCGATTGAAATTGATATAAATTTTAACCATGTTTTTAATAAGAGCACATATTTTTAAAATTATAGGTTCAATTTTAGATCACCTTTCTGTAAAACAGGATTTTTAAAAATGAATTAAAATCCTTCATCACGCTATTGCAATTTTTCGCCATGCCGGTGTATTTGTTTTTTAGTGCTGAGAGAATGGCTGCCAATTACGGATTCAAAATCACCGGCGGCGAGACATGGGTGGTTAAATTTTTATCCTAAAAATAGAATTGCAATCGTATTCTGAACAAAAGTGGATAATATTTAACCCAGTATTGGAAAAAATTGATATATTTTACCAGATTTTACCTCAAATAATACCATAACTATGAAAAAAGTAGAAGCAATCATCAGAACGGCGAAATTTGAAGAAGTCCACACCGAGCTTGCCAAAATCGGAATCAGTTTCATGACGTATTCGGAAGTGAAAGGGATTGGTATGGAGCACCCGGATAAGCAACAGTACCGTGGGGCAGCCTATGATGTTGGGTACATTCCGCGTATACGACTGGATATTGCGGTACCTGACGACAAACTCGCGATATTAATTGACTGCTTGCTGAAGACCGCCAATACCGGAAAAGTTGGTGATGGAAAGATTTTCGTTTACGACATCGCTGAAACCTATCGTATTCGAACCAAAGAAAAAGGAGAAAAAGCACTTTAGAATTCAATAAACCGAACCTAACCTTAATCAAAAATAATACGAATGGAAACTTTACCCATCTTAAGCGTGACGAAATTCTGCCCGACTGATTCGAAGTCCCCGATGCGAATTTTAAAAGAGAAAAAAGTTGTTGCTTTCTCTTTTATCCTTACATCATTTGTGCTGTTCTTTCTCTTGTCATTTGTAACAACTAGTTATGGGGCTCCCCACGTTCTGGCGGACGCTTTAAAGCAGGATACAACCAAAGCCGTAGTCGAAGCCGTTGCTGTGGTCGTTGCTCCTTCAGCACCTGCTGCCCCCACTGTCAATAAAGGAGATGTTGCGTGGATGCTCGTCTGCACGGCATTGGTCTTAATGATGAGTGTTCCGGCATTGGCGCTGTTTTATGGTGGATTGGTTAGAACTAAGAATATTCTGTCCATGCTAATGCAAGTGTTTGTTACTTTTTCCTTAATTACGGTGCTCTGGTGCATTTATGGCTATAGCCTTGCCTTTACGGAAGGCAATGCATTTTTTGGCGGCTTTAGCAGGTTGTTTTTATCCGGTACGTTCGACTCGGCAACAGGAGCTTTCTCCATGGCTGCTACGTTTAGCAAAGGAGTTGTAATCCCGGAACTTGTCTTCGTTGCTTTCCAGGCAACCTTTGCAGCCATTACATGTTGTCTTATTCTTGGCGCCGTTGCGGAACGGATGAAGTTTTCTGCCGTGCTGGTGTTCATGGTCATTTGGTTTACATTCAGCTATGTCCCAATCGCACACATGGTTTGGTTTTGGATGGGGCCTGATGCCTATACCGATCCCTCTGTTGTAGACGCGATGAATGCCAAAGCCGGTCTTATCTGGCAGTGGGGTGCATTGGATTTTGCGGGAGGTACTGTTGTACACATCAACTGCGCGATTGCTGGTCTGGTTGGTGCGTTTCTTGTGGGCAAACGATCTGGTTTCGGAAAAGAGCCCATGCCTCCGCACAATCTGACGCTGACCATGATCGGTGCTAGCATGCTGTGGTTTGGTTGGTTTGGATTCAATGCAGGCTCAGCACTCGAAGCCAATAGCTTTGCGGCGCTTGCCTTCATCAACACTTTTCTTGCGACTGCCTGTGCTGTATTAGCTTGGGTAGTTGGCGAGTGGATATTCCGCGGCAAGCCTTCCATGTTGGGCGCGGCCTCTGGAGCTGTTGCCGGATTGGTTGCCATTACGCCAGCTGCTGGTAATGTTGGTATTGCCGGGGCGTTTGCGATTGGAACAATTGCCGGTTTTGTTTGCTTATGGGGTGTAAATGGCCTGAAGAAAATGCTTAAGGCTGATGATTCTCTGGATGTATTTGGTGTCCATGGTATGGGTGGTATCACGGGAGCTCTGTTAACCGGAATCTTCAACTCACCAGATCTGGGCGGTCCTGGTTTGGTGACTGATTGGGTTACGGCGACTACCGGCTATCCAGGAATTGGTGCCCAATTCTGGATACAACTTAAAGCAGTGGTTTTGACTTTGGTCTGGTCAGGTGTCGTAGCGTTCATTGCTTATAAGATCACGGGCTTGTTAGTTGGCCTGAGACCTTCCGAGGAAGACGAACGCAAAGGCCTTGACATCGTAGAGCACGGTGAGCAAGCTTATGACTTATAAAGACATGCGTTCAACCGACTAGGAAAAGTTTGAGACTAAGGCATAGAAAAGCTTTAGATGATATTATAACGGGCCGCTTTCTTGAAAGCGGCCCTTTTTTTTTGGCGGTAAAGAATCTTAACCTTTTGGAGTGTCTTGGGAATCACCTAAATTTATCCAAAGCAGGTTTATCCGACCAGTGGTCCTGCCAGCTATATGAAACGACTCCTCATCTCCTCTCTGCTCCTCATTTATTGCATGCCTGGCTTGGCCCAGAGGATAAATCTGTTTAATGGAAAAAATCTCGAAGGCTGGCAACCCTTGAACGGGCAGGCGAAATACGAGGTGATTAACCATGAAATCGTAGGAACTTCCGTAGCCAATACCCCGAATTCATTTTTGGCGACCAGGCAAGTCTACAGTGATTTTATTCTTGAACTGGAATTTAAAATTGATGATCAATCCAATTCAGGGATTCAACTGCGCAGCGAGAGCAGGCCGGACTATCAAAACGGGCGTGTATACGGCTATCAAGTAGAGATCGACCCTTCAGCGCGCGCCTGGACCGGAGGCTTGTACGATGAGGGACGAAGAGATTGGCTTTATCCTCTGGAATATAATCCTGAAGCCAAGTCAGCATTCAGAAAAGGAGAATGGAACAAAGTGCGTGTGGAGTGCATCGGACCTGTGCTCCGGTCGTGGGTTAATGGCGTCCCCACTTCGCACATTGTTGATGATATGACACCTAGCGGATTTATCGCATTTCAAGTTCACGCCGCAAACAAGCCGGAGGAAGTAGGCCGCCAGGTGCGCTGGAGAAACATCATGATTCAGACCCAAAACCTTAAGGCGTCACCTTTGGATGATATTTTTGTTGTCAATCTCATTCCTAATACGTTGTGCGATCAGGAGAGACGGAATGGATTGAATTTGCTCTGGGATGGCAAAACCACCGCCGGATGGCGCGGTGTAAACCAAGTTAAATTTCCCGACAAAGGCTGGGAGATCAAGGATGGGGTTATCCAAACCCTACCTCCTAATGGAGGCGCGACGGCGGGGGGAGATATTGTAACCCAAAAGGAATTTGGTGCTTTTGACTTGCAGTTTGAATTCAAATTTACCGAAGGGGCAAACAGCGGTGTCAAATATTTTGTCACTCAAAAGGAAGGCCACTCTGGCCCGGCCCTCGGTTTGGAATATCAAATATTGTATGATGCGTACTTTGCGGATGCCAAACTTGATGAGGTTGCCAATCGTACCACCGCCGCTTTATACGACTTGATTCCCCCGATGAAGACGGCCCGTGGAATTCACAAAACAGGAGAATGGAATCAGGGACGAATCATTGCCTATCCCGATAAGAGGGTCGAACATTGGCTCAATGGTTACAAGGTGGTGGCGTATCAACGCGGGAGTCCTGGTTATTATGCTTTGGTGTCACAAAGTAAATACGCCGGAATGGATAATTTTGGAATGGCTGCAACAGGTAATATTTTGCTGCAGAACCACGGAGGCACCGTGTACTTTCAAAGTATAAAGATCAAAGAGTTTAAATAAGGGCGTCTCTAAAACTCCTGCACCCTTCTCTTCTGAAGAAGGAGACGGGTTGAGGCCATAAAAAGCAGGGTTTTTAGAGATGCCCATAATTCTTTCTCCCTGTAAATCAGATCAATAAAATAAAATCAATCCCATGAAAACGTCTAGAAGAGATTTTATCAAGCGGACTGCAATCGTGTCAATGGGCGCTGCCGCGTTTAGTGCTCAAAGTTATGGACGCATTCTTGGCGCCAATGACCGCGTACGGGTAGGGGTAGCCGGATTTTCTGATCGCTTTCGCAGTTCCCTTTTCCCGGCGTTTTCATATCATAATAAAGAATTGAATTTTGATATTGTCGCAGTTTCTGATATCTGGAAAAAACGGCGAGAGGAAGGGGTGGGTTTTCTCAAGCAAAATCTGGGACATGATATTCAACCCTTCCTAAATAATGATGCGTTGTTCAGTTCGAAAAGCATTGATGCAGTGTTTATCAGCACACCGGATTTTCAGCATGCCTTGCATACGGTCGATGCTGTGAAAGCCGGAATGGATACCTACACCGAAAAACCCTTCGCCGAGACCATGGAAGACAATCGGGCTGCGCTCAAAGCGGTAAAGGAATCAGGAAAAATTGTTCAGATCGGATCGCAGCGCCGTAGTGGTCAGAATTATCACGCTGCCGCTGAATTTGTCCAAAGTGGAAAATTTGGCCCCATCATCATGGTTGAACTCACCTGGAATGTAAATCAACCCGGACGTTGGAGGCGAGTGGACCTTGTGGCGCAACTCAAAGAAGAAGACACTGATTGGAAGCGGTTCTTATTGAACAGACCCTATGAGCCATTTGATGCACGGAAGTATCTGGAGTATCGTCTTTTCTGGCCATACTCTTCAGGCTTGCCCGGTCAGTGGATGTCGCATCAAATCGATACCGTTCATTGGTTTAGCGGACTAAAGCATCCCAGAAGTGTTGTGGCCAATGGAGGCGTCTATTGCTGGAAAGATGGACGCAAAAACTGGGATACCATTTCTGCTGTATTTGAATACGGACCTGAGAGCGACCCCACATCAGGGTTCCAGGTGACTTTCTCATCGCGGATGCACAATGGAGACGAACGACCAGCGGAGATTTATTTCTCTAACGGCGGCGAACTCAACCTCACAACGAATAAAGTATCCCCCAATGGAGGCCTTCAGGAAAATTTTGCTAAGGTCATGAAGATGAAGGCCAACTTACTGCCAGAATTAAATCTTACAGACAGCGCAGTAAAAACCGTTGTGTCGGCCAACACCGGAGGGGATGTTACGACTTCCAATCACGTTCGCAACTGGATGGAGTGTGTTCGAAGTAGAAAACAACCCAACGCACCGGTTGAAGTGGGCTACAGTCACTCCATAGCAACCATTATGACCAATGCGGCAGTGCGCACAGGTGCTAAGATAACCTTCGACGAAACCACACAGGAAGTAATGGCGAATGGGAAGGCTTTTCTTTATTAATACTTCTAAACTTTATTCCATTGAATCGGATTCGCAAATTTGTTTTCATTTTTCTAGGCTTGTTTTTTACGGCTGAGTTTGTTTTGGGACAAAAAGAAAAAGTCGAATGGAAGATCGTTGAACGAAAGAGTAAAAAACAAATTGATATTTTGTTGGGTGATAGACTCCTCACGTCCTATTGTTACTATGACTCCATCCGGAAACCCATTTTGTTTCCGGTCCGCAGCGTTTCCGGTGTAACCGTCACGCGTGGTTTTCCAATCAAACCGGTTCCGGGTGAGACGGCTGATCATCCACATCACACCGGGCTTTGGCTTAATTATGAATATGTCAATGGTTTTGATTTTTGGAATAACTCCACAGCCATCCCGCTCAAAGACAGGGTGAAATGTGGAACCATCCGGCATGATAAAGTTATCTCTTCTAAAGCCAGTTCAAAACAAGCCGAATTGATTGTTGGGGAAAACTGGACCATACCCGACGGAACAACACTTTTACAAGAACAAACACAGTTTGTTTTTCATGTCCTGGGAGATCAATTTCTCATCGATCGGATTACCACCTTGACGGCGCAGGACAATGAAGTTTCCTTCAAAGACGTTAAGGACGGATTTATTGCCATTCGGGTAGCGCGTGAATTGGAGATGCCAATTAAAGGACAACGGGAAATGGTGGATAACACGGGCAACGTTGTAAAGTTGGAAGACAAAGGGGAAGTTGGAACCGGCCTATACCTGAATAGTGAAGGGTTGACCGGTGATGCTGCATGGGGGGCCAGGGCAAGATGGTGCATGCTGGCGGGCAAGAAGGAGGGTCAGGATATTTCTATCAGTATGATCGATCATCCGAAAAATACCGGTTATCCAACGTATTGGCATGCCAGGGGCTATGGGCTCTTTGCAGCCAACCCTCTCGGACAGGAAATTTTTAGTAAGGGTATGGAAAAGCTCAACTTTATTTTAGCCGCACACCAGTCTGTTACTTTTCGTTTTCGGATTGTTATCACGTCCGGAAAGAAAGCAACAGTCCAGGAAATCAATTTACTCGCTGATGAATTTGCCGGGGCATTTTAGTAGTCACCTTTATTTCGTTGTGCATGCCTGAAAATTCTGAACCTAATCCACTTCCAGAGAAAGTTCTACAGTTTGGTACTGGTATCCTGTTGCGCGGACTCCCGGATTATTTTATCAACAAGGCCAATCATCAGGGCCAATTTGGCGGCCGAATTGCCATCATCAAATCCACAGCAGGCGGGATAGAAGACTTTGAAAAGCAAAACTTTCGGTTTACTACCTGTGTTCGAGGTATTGTAAATGGAAAAAAGATTGAAGAGAATATCGACAATACCGCCATCTCAAGGGTGCTGAGGGCATGGGATGATTGGCCTTCAATACTCAAACTGGCAAGCCAGCCGGAATTGCAAATTATTATCTCCAACACCACAGAAGTAGGGATACAATCTGAGCCCGAATCAATTTTAGAGCGTGCGCCGCATTCTTTTCCGGCAAAAGTCACGGCTCTTCTTTATGAACGTTTTAAACAATTGGGGAGCCAAAGTGCAGATGTGGTTGTGATTCCCACCGAACTTGTGCCCGACAATGGGATGCTTTTGAAGAATATCGTATTGCAATTGAGCGCCTACAATAAATTGAAAGGGGTGTTTGAGCAATGGCTTTCAGAGAAGATTCTTTTTTGCAATTCTCTTGTCGATCGCATTGTTACCCGTCCCTCTGAAACAGTGAAAGGCACTTTGAATGATTTTAATTCGTTGACTATTCAAGCGGAACCCTACAAGCTTTGGGCGATTGAAGGTGGTGAAAGGGTGAGAAAGATATTGACCTTCGCCCCGGCCGATCGGGGGGTTATCATTGCAGAAAATATTGCATATTACCGGGAGCGAAAGATTCGATTATTGAATGGAACGCATACCATCAGCGTATGCCTGGGTTTTTTACAAGGATTCGAAACCGTTTATGATTGCATGCAGGATAAAGCGATGAGCGCCTTTATACAAGATGTCATGCTGCAAGAAATTGAGCCCACGCTTTTGCTCGGGACAAAAAGTCAAAATCGCCAATTTGCGCTGGATGTTTTAGATCGTTTTCGCAATCCGTTTACAGCCCATCGATTGCTCAGCATTACGTTGCAGGCTACGGCCAAAATGAAAATGAGAAATGTTCCCACCTTTTTCAGCTATGCAGCGAAGTTCCGGACCGTTCCCGATTTATTAGCAAAAGGTTTTGCGGCGTATTTGCTTTTTATGCGAGCGACGCATTACGAGAAGGGAAGTTATTTTGGTTCAAGAAGGGGAGAGCCCTATCTCATTCAGGACGATCAATCGGCCTTCTTTTACCAAGCCTGGAAGAATGTGCAACCGGGAGAGGCGTCTTTGCAAAATTTTGTCAGGGATGTTTGTCAAAATACGACTTTGTGGGATAAAGATTTGACACAATTACCGAACTTTGTGGAGGCGGTATCGAAACATTTGCAACATGTGATGAGCACAACAAGACAATGAAGAAATTTCTCGACGAAGACTTTTTGCTGAGCACGCGTGCGGCAAAAGAACTCTTTCATGCTTATGGAGCGAAGATGCCCATTCTGGACTATCACAATCACTTGCCACCTGCACAAATTGCGGGAAACATAAAGTTCGAAAACATTACACAAGCCTGGCTCAAAGGAGATCATTACAAATGGCGGGCCATGCGGGCCAATGGGATTGATGAACATTTTATAACTGGTGAGGCTTCTGATTTTGAAAAATTTGAAAAATGGGCGCAGACCGTTCCCTTTACAGTGGGTAATCCGTTGTATCACTGGACTCACCTTGAATTGAAAAATGTTTTTGGAATCCATGACCTGCTCACAGGGGCGAATGCAAAAGCCATTTATGAGGAGACGTCAAAAAAATTGAGGAACGATCTTCCCGTAAGAAAAATTCTTGAGCATTTTAATGTGAAAGTATTGTGCACAACGGATGACCCTCTTGATTCACTTGAATTTCATCAGCAGATCCGCAATGAGAAGATCACCCTTAAGGTCCTGCCAGCATTTAGGCCAGATAGAGCGATGGCCATTGAGAATGGAAAAGATTTTAACGCGTACCTCGACTCGCTTTCGGCTCTTACAGACATCGATGTTAATTCATGGAACAAATTCCAGAATGCCATGGGGCAACGGCACGATTTCTTTCACCACCAGGGCTGCCGTCTTTCCGATCACGGTTTGGAAACATTTTATGCCGAAGATTTTGAAGAAAGTGAGATAGCAGGAATTTTTTTGAAAGCGAGATCCGGCAAAGACCTTGAACATCTTGACGTCCTTAAGTTTAAATCTGCTTGCCTTATTGAATTTGCAAGGCTGGATGCAGCCAGGAACTGGACTCAGCAGTTTCACATCGGTGCAATCAGGAACAACAATACGCGGTTATTTAAAAGGCTGGGTGCCGACAGCGGTGCGGATAGCGTGGGAGATTTTATTGTGGCAAGACCGATGGCAAAGTTTCTGGACAAGCTGGATTTGGAAGGAACGCTACCGAAAACGATCGTTTACAACCTTAATCCTGCGTTAAATGAAGTTTTTGCAACAATGGTCGCCAATTTTAATGATGGCTCGATTGCAGGTAAAATGCAGTTTGGTTCGGCGTGGTGGTTCTTGGATCAGCAGGAGGGCATTGAAGCACAATTGAAAACTTTGTCCAACATGGGGCTGTTAAGCCGTTTTGTAGGCATGCTCACCGATAGCCGGAGTTTTCTTTCCTTCCCGCGCCATGAATATTTCAGACGCATTTTGTGCAATCTTATTGGCAGGGATGTAGAAAACGGTGAACTGCCCAATGACATCAAATGGCTTGGCCAAATGGTAGAAGACATTTGTTTTTACAATGCAGAACGATATTTTCAATTTTGATAGTGCGATAGGATAAAACCTGAATCATGGAACAAACATGGCGTTGGTTCGGACCCGGTGACCCGGTGATGCTGGCGGATATTAAACAAGCCGGGGCCACGGGGATTGTGACGGCATTGTATCATATACCCAATGGTGAAATTTGGGAAATAAGAGAGATCGAGAAACGGAAAAATGAAATTGAAACCTCCGGGCTGGTTTGGTCTGTGGTGGAAAGCCTGGCTGTCCATGAGCACATTAAGCGGGGTGAAGCCAATCGGAAATCAATTATTGAAAATTATAAACAGAGCATCCGAAACCTGGCGCGTTGCGGGGTGAATACGATTTGTTACAATTTTATGCCGGTGCTGGATTGGACCCGGACGGATCTCCATTATTTAATGCCCGATGGATCTGAGGCGCTGCGGTTTGATGCCGTTGCCTTTGCCGCCTTTGAATTATTTATTTTAAAGAGACCCGGGGCGGATAAATCTTATTCGGCGGAAGCTATTCGTCATGCAGAAACTTATTATGAGCAATTGGATGCGAATTCGCGCCAGGGCCTGACAAAAAATATTATTGCAGGGCTCCCCGGAGCAAACGAACAGTTCTCACTTTCTGATTTTCTTCAGGCGTTGGATGCCTACAAAAAGATCGACGAGAATCGACTCCGCGAAAACCTTTGTTACTTTCTGGGTGAAGTAGTACCTGTTGCAGCGCAAAGCGGCGTCCGGCTGGCAATACACCCTGACGATCCGCCAAGGCCTCTTTTGGGGCTACCGCGTGTGGTAAGCACCGAAGCGGATATCCTCCATTTGATACAATTCAACGATTCGCCCAGCAATGGATTAACAATGTGCACGGGCTCGTTTGGGGTTCGTGCCGACAATGATCTACCCGGAATCGTTAAACGCCTGGGACACCGCATTAATTTTATACACCTGCGCAGCACGCAACGTGAACTGCAACCTGTCGACTTTTCACTTGAAACATTTCATGAGGCAAACCACCTTGAAGGCAATGTGGATATGTATGCTGTCATGAGCGCTATTCAGGAAGAAGAACGCAATCGCAAAAAATGCAATCGCCCTGACTTCAACATACCGATGCGGCCCGACCATGGCCACCGAATGCTCGACGATCTAAGGAAAACTGTAAATCCCGGCTATTCGGGGATAGGTCGTTTGCGGGGTTTAGCAGAACTTCGCGGCCTGGCGCTCGGGATTGAACGATCATCTAACAAACCCTTATAGCAATTTCTCTTTTGGGTTGCGCGAACCCGTGACTTTTCCCGTTTTCCGACGTTATAATACTATCGCAACAAGAAAAGAGCTAACATGTCTGAGGATGAAATTCGGCAAGAGTATGAAGTGCTTGATCAATCCAAAAAAGACATAAAGGCCTTTGGTGTTTTGTATGAGAAATATTTTGACCGCATTTTCAGGTTCATCTACCGGCAAACGGATGACAAAGACCTGACGGCGGATCTTTGTTCTCAGACCTTTCTTCTTGCCCTGAATAATGTTGGAAGATATGAGTTCCGGGGTGTGCCGGTTTCAGCCTGGTTTTACAGGATAGCGGGCAACGAAGTAAATAAACACTATCGGAAACATAAAGGTTCTAAAGTTTTCAGCCTTGAAGAGGTCCGCGTTAAGGAATTGATACAAATGGAAAACAATGATTACGATGAAGAACAAATTCATCAGTTGATTGATTACTTGAAGGATCTCCCTACAGACATGATTGAGGTTTTACATCTGCGGTTTTTTGAAGATAAAGATTTTAGTGAGATCGCTTTTATTCTGGACATGACAGAAAGCGGTGCAAAAATGCGGACCTATCGCTCATTGGATAAACTGAGAAAAAAATTCAATCTAAGCAACAAGTACGATGGGAAAGAATGAAATAAGATTGCGTCGGCAAATGCTGGCCTCTGATGACATCGGGCGTTTCCGCAATTACCCTGCGCTGATGAGACAGCACGAACGCGTCCGTAGGCTCAAACGGAATGTAAGAATATTTTCCTATTCCATGTTGGTAACTTTAGTTGTGTTGATTTTTTTGATCATCATTTCGTTTATGATGTTTCGATGGGAGAAAAAAAGGGAATTAAGAAATAAAGAACACATTCAGACTTCTGAGATTTTGATTCACAAAAACTTAAATATCTAAATCTCATAAAGGTGGGTTGCCATGGTCGGTTGTTTTGCCACTACTAATTTACGTTCTGATTTTGTTGGGTCAAGTTTTTTTTGATTTGACCAGGAGAATGCATAGGCTGGATTTCCATTTACAAAAAATAATTATTCAACTTATCGTGACTTTAAATTTCCATAATACTTAAGGTGTGAGAGTTCAAAAATCGCAAGCGGTTCATGTACCTGTCCGTATGGTATGAATCAACCTAAATAGTATCCACCCAAAAACATTGAGCAATTATCTCTCAAATTACTTAACCCGTGACAGTTGTAACGTTTTCAACCATTTCTTGATCCAGGGTTGATTGATTCACAAAGTCAACAACGTATTTTACTACATTTAAAGATCGCAAATTATGACCCAGCCCCGAGGCAGTGATCATTCGTGAGTTCTGCACGCAGCATGAATTTGCAATGCGTGATGATACGGCGTTTCGTCATCGTGTTCATCGTGAATGATTAGCATTGGTATTGGTATTTGCGCTGTTTTCGCAAACCTGGTCGGAGAATAGTATTCCTGGAAGTGATGAACCAACAACCTTCCTGACCGCCTTACGTATATTAACTGCAATTACGAATAATATAAATTATGAAGAAAACAAAACTCGGTGAGTTTGAAGAGTTAGTACTGCTTACGGTGGCCTGCCTGCAAGAGGAGGCCCATGGCGTGGAAATCAAACGAGAGCTCGAAGACCGGCTAAAAGAGAAATTAAGCGTAGGGTCCATACAATCCGCGCTTAAACGCATGGAGCAAAAAGGGTTCTTGACTTCTGCATTTGGAGAAACCACTCAGAAAAGAGGAGGCAAACGCAAGCGCATATACTCCACTACATCCTATGCTCATAGAGTACTCGCTGAGATGAAAGACATAAGAGCCGGACTATGGGATTCCATACCCAAACTTGCTTATGAACTGAAAGTGATATGATTCAACCAAACAGTATCAGCCCACCCAAGTGGCCGCTAAAACTCTTGAGGTTCTTCGTGAAGAAAGAATACCTGGAAGAAATCGAGGGCGATATGGAGGAGATTTTTCGCGACAATGTTGAACGATTATCTCACAACCAGGCAAAGAGGATTTATACCTGGGAAATGCTCAGGTTATTCAGACCGATCTTAATAAAGAATCTCGAAGTACTTCAACGTCTAAATCAACACGCTATGTTCAAAAACTACTTCAAAATTTCCATCAGGGGCTTGGTGAAAAATCCATTGAATTCATTCATCAACGTATTTGGTTTATCCGCTGCCATCGGTATTTGCATATTCGCCTATGCTTTTGCCCGGTGGACGTACAGCACAGATCAATTCCATGAACATAAAAATGAGGTTTACCTGA
>JAYVXP010000182.1:0-4481 GCA_043785125.1 Bacteroidia bacterium | reverse complement strand
AAGCGGGCAAGCATGTAATTTGTGAAAAGCCCATGGCGGTGTCGGTAAAGGAATGTCAGGAGATGATTGATGCCTGCAAGAAAGCGAATGTGAAATTGTATATCGGCTACCGACTACATTTTGAACCGTATAACTTAGAGGCTGCGCGCGTTGGACAAAAAAAGGAGTTTGGTAAAGTAAAGTTTGTAGAAACATCCATGGGTTTTAAGATCGGTGACCCTACTCAATGGCGATTAAAGAAATCATTGGCGGGCGGAGGAGCCATGATGGATGTCGGAATTTATGCGATACAAGCTGCGCGCTATGCAACCGGTCTTGAGCCACTGAGTGTAACGGCGCAGGAATTTAAGTCAGACCCGGTTAAGTTTAAGGAGGTGGATGAGACCATTTCCTGGCAAATGGAATTTCCGGACGGAATCGTTTCAAACTCTGTAACGACCTACGCCAGCCATGCCGAGCGTTTGTTCCTGTCGGCTGAAGCGGGTTGGCTTGAACTACGGCCCGCCTACGGGTACGGACCTCTTGAAGGCCGCACACACAAAGGTCCGCTCGATTTGCCCAAGGTGAACCATCAGGCTGTTCAAATGGATGCCATGTCACTGGGCATATTGGAAAATAAACCGATTGACGCAACCGGGGAAGAGGGAATGCGCGACATGAAAATCATCGAAACTATTTACCGCGCGATTCATTCGGGAAAGAGGGAGAAAATTTCTTAGATTTTGGATTCAGGATTTTGTGGTTTAGATTCTGGTTTTGAACTTACTTATTTTTAGGGTTTACTATTCTAACCGCTTTTATGGATGCCATTAAAATTCTCGGCCTGGTTGCAGGAAGTCTCACCACCATTTCTTTTCTGCCGCAAGTGATCAAAACCTGGCAGACCCGGTCGGCCAAAGACCTTTCGTTGGTTATGTTTTCAGTTTTTTGTCTGGGGACTTTGCTCTGGCTGACCTATGGGATACTAATTGAGAGTTCGCCCATCATCATCGCCAATGCCGTCACACTGGTGCTATCTTCCATCTTGCTTTTTTTTAAGTTGAGGTTTAAAGACTAAATTAATAATTAATTAGTCGACGACAGCCTGATAAACCAACTCCTTAAACTTCTCATCCAAATCCCCATGACTGGTGGGATAGATTTGTTTGAAAATTATTCCAATAATTTTTTCTTTGGGATCGGCCCAGTAGGAAGTGTTGTAATATCCTCCCCACGAAAAGGATCCGATGGAAAGTGGCGATTCAAAGTCATTTTTAACGGTCTCCAATCCGAAGCCCAATCCGAATTGAAAGGTTCCGCTATTGTCCTTGAGTTGGTTGGTGAGCATCAATTCGATCGTCTTCCGGCCCAGAATTTTGTTTCCGTTGTACGCGCCACCGTTCAGAAACATCTGGAGGAATTTTGCATAATCTTCAACGGTCGAACTCAGTCCTGCACCTCCAGAGTAATAGATTCCAGGTGAATTCGGAAAGTCGGAGTTCTGGTTTTTCGTTGGAAATGTTTTGGTCACCATTCCGTCTTTTTCTTCATAGAGCGTCGCAAGCCGACTTTGTTTTTCTTTTGGCAAATAGAAGTATGTGTCATTCATTTGAAGCGGCTCGAAAATTCTTTTTCTCAGGAAGTCATTAAAGTTCATTCCCGAAATTACTTCTACCAGGTAGCCCAGGACATCCGAATTTAAACCATATGTGAAGCGGTCACCGGGTTCGTGTTTCAAAGGCAACCCGCCCAACACTTTCATTTTTTCACCAAGATGATCGTATGGTGTGCCGATGCCGCTCGGAATTTTAGCTTTGGCATAAACAGCCCTGAGTTCTTTGCTCCCGATTTGTGCATAGTCAATTCCGGAAGTATGTGTGAGCAGGTGACGAATTGTAATTTCACCTTTGGCCGGTTCTGAAGTGTAGCTGCTGTCTTTCTCATTAAAGGTGACCAGTATTTTTGGATTCTTGAATTCCGGAATGTATTTGGAAAGCGGGT
Source organism: Bacteroidia bacterium (assembly GCA_043785125.1). Lineage (GTDB taxonomy): Bacteria > Bacteroidota > Bacteroidia > Cytophagales > Cyclobacteriaceae > ELB16-189. The sequence continues at coordinate 2,501 of JAYVXP010000182.1, read as the reverse complement.
CATCCAGCAAGAGCTTGCCTTCCTCATACAGGATCAGGATGGCGGTGCTGGTAATGGCTTTTGTTTGAGAAGCAATACGGAAGATGTCGTCTTTCTTCAATGCGGTTTGTTTGACTGGGTCGTTGATACCATAAGCTTTGTGCAAAACAATTTTTCCATTGCGTGCGATCAATACCACAGCACCAGGGATCCACTTTTTTGTCATGTACTCGTTTACCACAATATCAATCCGGCCGAGCCGTTCGCTGGACATGCCCACTTCTTCTGGCGCAGCCGGCGAGAGTGTTTGTGCCACACTCCATGTAGCAATTGAAATAGAAACCAGAACGAAACACACTTTTCTTAGAATCATAACCTTAGACTTTAAACCTTGAACCTTAAACCTTATAACCCCTTAACACTCATTCCCCCATCCACCATAATATCCTGTCCTGTTATGTAGCTGGATTTTTCCATTGCGAGAAAGGCAGCAAGACCGGCGACCTCTTGCGGTTGCCCAATCCTGTTCATGGGGGTGCGGGCCAGAATTTTTTCTAAACGATCGGGCTGACTCAATACACCTGTGGTGAGTGGTGTTTGAATATACCAGGGTGAAATGGAATTGACCCGGATATGGAATGGAGCCCATTCAGCTGCCAGGTGACGCGTGAGTTGTATAACGGCTGCTTTGGTCATACCGTAGGGCGGACCGGTCAGCACATCAAATGACCCGGCTACCGAAGCCATGTTGATCACACTGGCATGGCCTGAGTCCTTCAGCAAGGGAAAGGCAAGACGGGTAATTTCGGTTAAACTGAATAAGTTGGTTTCAAAAAGTCCGCGGTATTCTTCTTCTGTATACTCAACAAATGGTTTGCGAATATTTGTGCCCACATTGTTAACCAGTACGTCCAATTTACCCCAGTTCTCGGTGACTTTCTGAATCAGGCGAATCCGAAACTCCCGGTCGGTTACATCGCCATTTATGGTAAAAAGATTGGCGGAATTCTTTAGCCGGCCTTGAATACTTTTGGTATCACGGGCCACCACCAATACTTCCGCGCCCAGGTCAAGAAATTCCTCAACAATGGCCAGGCCAATTCCTTTTGTGCCCCCGGTGACGAGGGCTTTTTTGTTTTGCAATGTCCAGTTCATGAACTTAAATCCTGTTTTACGACGAGAAGGTACCGATCATTTTCGACAGGAAGATAACCTTGTTCATAACAATAATAATATGTTGTGCCATCTTTTGTTTTGCTGGTGTTGGTAAAATAGTTGAAATCAAATCCATTTTGAGATAGTTTTTCGCGACTCACCTTCGTTTTTCCGCGCGTATTGAGAAGCGTTAAAATCCGTCTGTTTTTCCGAATGGTATTATTAACATTCCGCACAAAATTAGTTGCATCGCCGCTAAGGCGGTTATGATAAGTAACCCGGCACTGGTCGCAACAGAATTTCTTATCAGAGCGACCGGAAATGGGATCACCGCATTCCATGCAGAATTTGATTTCGATCAATTTATTCAAGGTATAGGGTGGTTGATCGGGGATAAAAATACATCCGGAAGGCTGATGTTGGAGGAGATTCCTGACAAGAAAACCGTACAAAGACCGCAGATGGACCGCAGATGCACGCGGATTTATTTGATTACGCTGATTTATTGGGCGTGACAGATTTTAACTGTAATCTGAATAACGACGGGACTTGGATTGACGCTGTTTAAGGAATTGGACGCAAAAGTTGAGTGCGAATTAAAATAAATGCTCTGTTTGGAGATGGTAGACTGGTTGAATCCTGGCTTGCTGGTCGGTAAGCGTTGACAAACGTTTACTTTCGGAAGTAAACGATTACCATACGAATCGTACTGAGCGCTGTATAGACCTTTGCTTCGTCAAACGGAATAACCGGGAGACGTAAACCAAATTAACCATTTAAATTTTACCATTATGAGCAGCTTAAGAAACAGCGTCCAACTGATCGGTCGTCTGGGCAAAGACCCCGAAGTGAAAACCTTCACCAACAGCAAGAAGGCATCGTTTTCCATTGCCACCAATGATGTTTACAAAAACGCAAAAGGCGAAAAAGTCGAAGACACCCAGTGGCACAACATCGTCATCTGGGGCAAACTTGCCGACGTGGCGGAGAAGTTTTTGAAAAAGGGACAAGAGGTAGCGGTGGAGGGAAAGCTCGTACACCGCAATTACGAAACGGACAAAGGGGAGAAGAAGTACATGACCGAGATCAATGTAAATGATTTAGTGTTGTTGAGTGAAAAAAAGCAAGCTTAGAAGCAGTCATTGGTCATTCCGAACAGCCTAATGTTCAATTTGACCAAATAAAAAAAGAAGCCCGGTTTCGTGAGGAACCGGGCTTCTTTTTTGGAAACTGCCTCTCTTTGTCCTTTGTGTGCCCTTCGTTCTTCGTGCTCCTGATTTTCACCAACGATATCAGAAAGTATAATTCAACCTGAATCCCAGTTGGGCTTTCCTGAACTCATCAGTCAGATAAAGCTCTGGTGCAAG
>JAYVXP010000181.1:0-4495 GCA_043785125.1 Bacteroidia bacterium | reverse complement strand
TTAGTTTTCAAGCGCTTTCATTGCCCGGCCATAATACGTTTCTGAATCAATCTTTTTAGCGGCAGCATGATAAGCTTCTTTTAATGCAGCGTCTCCGGATTTTACCCTCGGGGCTGCATGGATGAGGACTTCGGTAATGTAGTGATCGGACCCAATATTGGTGGAGGCATTGAGAATACTCATCACTTTGGCATTGCTCAGGTTGGGAAGTTTGAGTGCTTCCTGGAGCACGGTCGAGGCATAATAATCGCTTTCCATGTGAGAAATGTGATCGATCAGGGATTTGAATGCTTCATCATTCAAATCCTGTTTTAGAACTTCACCCATCACCTGGGTCAAATAATGATCTGAATTGATAGAAGCGCTGATCTCCACCAGGTTTTGAATCTGCTCATTGGATATTTTATTTTTCAGGAGATTAGTTATGACCTCTGTTTTGTAATGGTCAGAGTCGATGTCTTTAACAGATTCCAGCACCCGCTGATAAGAAGTAGAAGATAACCCCGCTTTGGCGAGCGCCCGATTCAAGACTACGCTCCGGTAATAGTCAGACTGGATTGATTTAGTCGCGTTGATCATTTCGCCGATGGTGGCGTCTGTGAGATTACTTTGTTTCATTAAGGCATTGAGCACTTCTGTCTTATAGTGATCTGACTCCATTTTGCCGGAAGCAAGAAGAATAGATCGGACGGCCTCGGGGGAAGCGGATTGATTTCGAAGCGCCTCTTTGATCACTTCGGTTTTATAGTGATCCGACTCCATTTTACCGCAGGCAGCGAAGACAGCGTCGGTGGCTTCTTTATTCACAAGGAACTTACTCAGATTTTTTTGAAGGAACTCGGCGAGATAGTAATCCGAATCGAGTGTGCCGGCAACTTTTGAAATGATCGCAGCATAATCTTTTGGCAGTATGGGTAGCCCCACCAGTAAGTTGGCATAATGGGCTTTTACATAATCACTCTCAAGCCTGTTGATTTCATCCAGGACAGCGTTGATGCTACCCTGTTTGTAAAAACGGTTTACCCTGCTTTCAGCTCCAATGGTTGTAGTCCGCACAAGCTCAGGGAGGATTTCATTCATCCACTTCCTTCCTTCCGGTTCAAAGGGCATCGATGTTCTGCCTTCGTAATATTGCCGCTTAAGGGAATTTCCCTGGGGCGTAACCACCAAAGTTCGCTTGCTGCCGAATACTGTTTTGTTAATTTCAAGGTATCCGTCTGATGAAATGCTTTTGATATCCCGGTCGTCATCGGTCAGCTCAATCTTGCCCCGGATCTCCACATTGAAATTGGAAATGCCGTTTGAGTGATTCCACACAGTCTTTCCCGAATTATTTGTTGCATAAACCCTCGCCTCCTGGGCTGTCGCAAGGTGGGTGTTGAGCCAAAGCAAAATTAATAAAACAACGATTTGACTTCTGCGGACTTTCATCAGATTGATTTTCCTATGATAACGGTGCAAAGCTGCCCTTCGGTTGCCATCCCGACAAGGCTTATGTCATGAGGTGTGGAAAAATTGTATCCAAACTAAGCTTTAGCGAAGCAAGGATTTCCAAAGTGAGGATCCGTTTTATCCTAAAATCCTTTAATCGTGGTAATTAATGGTCATTGATTTTGACGCTGTAAATTTCAAAGTGTTCGGTTTCACCTTCCGGAACGATAACCCCTGCATAGTTGAGGGTGTATTTATTCACATCCAATGCCAGCACAGCAGCAAAGCGGGCGAGGGCGTAAAGGGATCCGGGTTGAATCAAAGTATGAAACCCCATTAGCCGTTGATGACTTGCTAAGGAAAGTTTCTTTTGTTTTTCTCCAGGTCCGGGTTCAAGGAAGGCGGGATTGCCGTAGAGACTTATCCTGAGTTGGGGAATTCTTCGCAGCGATGTAAGCGTCTCTAGAATGATCTGAGAGAGTTCAATCGCGCCTACAACGGAATTGAAGGATGCCACCAACACCCCGCTCACATCAAATGTTATGGGGGCCACCACCAAACCATCCATTTTTTCCTGCACGGATTTCCAAATACTTTGATGGTCGTCTTCACTCACTCCCGGCAAATCAGCACAGACAATGTACAACACAGGGCGATCGATGGATAAAGGGGCATCGGCAGTTTTCGAAATAGGCGTGCTGCGGGGTGGTTCAGCCTGATCTAAGAAATTATCCGGGTTAATGTTTACATAGCGATCCGGATAAGGCCAGCGGTTTATCGTGTCGCGTGTGCCTCCTTCCTTTTTATGTAAATCCGTTTCGGACAGTACCGTTATCAGACTGGGTTTTGTATGGCTCATAGCACTGCGGATAACCGCCGAGCCGAAGATGACATTGCTTTGAAATGAAAACAGGTCGTCATATCCGGAATAAGAATCCTGTGTTATGAAGTGAACTGGAAATTGATTGGCCAGTTTTTCAAACCGATTCACCCATTGATCTCCGGCAAAGCGCAAACTGGTTTCAATAAAATCCGCTTTTGCGAAAGGTAGCCACGCAGTCACTTCGCCGCCGGCTTCGACCATGGCTTCCGCGAAAAGTATGTCGCTCCCGCAGGCCAGGGAGGAGTAGCCGATTTTTATATTCATGGTTTTGATCGCACTGGCGATGGCCTCTTTGGTTCTTCCTTCAATGGAAGAAGGAAAGCGGGGCTGAACCCGAGATGGATGATCAATCATGTGACCAACAAAGGCAACAACCCCCGGTGGACTAAAGACCTTGAGTACTTCATTGGGCACCGATACATAATGATTCAACAACCAAAGTTGATTGTGCACGCTGCCAATTTTTCCCCAGTCGGTGCCCGCGAGTTTTTTGGCCTGAAAATAAAAGTCGATGGCCTTTTCACGATTCTTGGTGAGCAGGTAAGCTTCTGCCAGCGTGGCAATTTCCCAAAAGTCGGCGAGCGGATTTTCCAACAACCGGATCACCTCGCCGGCAATCTCCCTGCCGCGCCCCATCTGGCCTGCGATCGCTGACATCGTGGCCGCATTGATTCCTGTATAGTAGTTTCGGGTTACTGAAAAGTTTTTTACGTAGGTATCGCGAGAGAGCAGTGCATATTTTGTGTTTTGATCTTTCTTAAACAACTCTTTGTAAATGCCACCCAGAATCCCTGCAGTTTCTGAATCTTCAGGGTGTTGTTTGTACACCGGCTCGAGGTACTCCATCGCAGCCTTGGGCGCGCCCGACTTGGACATGGCCATCGCGTAGAGTTGGGATAACCGAAGACTATCAGCAGTCTTTAATCCCTCTTGCGCCAGATTACGAGCTTCAAAATTCCGACCCTGGCTGATCAGCTTTTCGATATGATTGATTTGATCAGACACGTTGGGTGGTGCAGATTGTAAGTTATAATGCCCTTACCCTAGTTTCCGCTTTTCAATTTGTCCGCTAACCAATTATTGAGTTTTTCTGTTTGCTCAGGGTAAGTCCAATGCCCTGTCTCCAATGCCAGGTGCAATGTTTTTGGCGCCGTGATCGTATTGTAAGCAGCATACATCGAAGTTGGAGGGCAGACCTCGTCATTGAATCCCCAACTGTATATTCCTGGTATTTTTAATTGTCGTGCAAAATTCACTACATCGTAATAACCACAGGTCTCGATTTTTTCCTTTGAATTATAAAAAGCAATGTTGTCTTTACTAAAAAAATGCGGCCAGCCGCCTGCGCGATTGTGGAGATATCCAGTGACATCGCAAATGGCTGGGTAAAAAGCGGCGAGGTATTTTACGCGAGGATCCAAAGCCGCAGTGATGATCGACAACGCCCCACCTTGACTTCCTCCCGTTACACCCAGGTGGGTGCCATCAAACAGAGGCAAGCTTGCAATAAAATCATTGGCCCGCACGCAACCCATGTAAACACGTTTGAAATAGTAGCGATCACGACTTTCCAGATTGAAGACATAGTATTGATTCAAAGGCCCTGCGCTAAGATTAGAATAAACAGCAGCATCCAGATTAACCGGAATTCCATGAATGCCGATTTCAAATGTGATAAACCCTTTTTCTGCCGTGGCCACATCTCCTGAATAAGGTCGTATTCCCGCTCCAGGCACCCTAAGTATTGCCGGATACTTGCCATCTTTTTTGGGAATGCATAGGATGCCATACAATCTGGCACCGACACGAAAATTCTGGAGATTGACATGATACACGTTTACGTTTTCAGTGCAACGCTCAGGCATCAAAGTCATCCGCGCGTCCATCGGAATTTTGGAAAGTTCCAATTTCGCCTTGTCCCAAAACTGAACAAAGTCGGTCGGGTTTTCTATAGTCGGCTTGATTGTTTCCGGTTCAAATCCCGCCGTGCCCAATCCCATGTATTCTTTCCCTTCTGATTTTGCCACGACAATGCAGCGCAAGAAACCCGGTGTTTTTAAGGTGGTTGTGGCAACAGAAAATGTACCGGTAGATAATACCAACGAATCTTTTTTGAAGGGATCCATTTTTTCAGGACCCACTTCATAACGGATTTGAACATTTTTCAGGGTGTTTCCATCT
>JAYVXP010000180.1:0-78361 GCA_043785125.1 Bacteroidia bacterium | reverse complement strand
GCGGCGCAATATGGACTAACCCAAGTGGGAGGAGATGAGCGAGAAACCTGGGCGCTGCTTTTGCTGAGAAAAGCATAATAAATTAACTACTGCAACGTTATTCACCAGCCCGTTCGGGCTTTCACCCATTAGTACATTACCTAATATTTTACGAATTTCAGGCTTTTGAACATGTGAAGCAGGTACTAACCTCTATTTGTGTTTTGCTCTGCGCCTGGGGGTCTGCCGGGGCGCAGACGACCTCCTATCAATATTCTTTTCAAGACAGCCTTCGTATTTTATTGGAGAATACCAAAAATACAGAGGCGGGAGCCGTAGGTGTAGGTTTTGCCACGCTTTGGGCCAGTTTGGGTCCGGATCAGCAAGTGACTATACGAACCCAGATCAAGTCGATGAAACGCAAGGGCTACCGGTTGCGCCCACACCTGGTGAATTATCTTGGAGCTATCGTCGATGGACTCAATTTCGAAAAAACCGATCCCTCCCGACTCAACAATTATCTCGTTGTGGCAGCCAAGGTGATCGCCAATGAAACAATCCCCAAGGCAAACGATTTTTTTAATCAGGTCCGCGATTTTTTTCAGCATCATGCTTTAAATTATGAGAAGTCCCTCCATCTGAATGTGATCGACGATGACTATCGCTTTGATTATATTGAGCCTGCCGGCACTCCTTTGGTGCCGGATACAACTCAGGCCGTAACCGCACCCGCCGATACAGCATCGCTGGCGATACCTTTACCTGCATACATGCTGCCGGAAGTACAGCCCGAACTGACAGGGCCGGTGATTCGATTCACCCACATGACGATGATTTTTTCAACCCCTTTTGATTCCGCTTTTCTCAGAAACACCAAGGGCCTTTACTCTTTACGCGATAAAATTTTCGTAGGCGAGGGTGGCAGATTTGATTGGAGCTCTGCTGGACTCGGAAAAGATTCTGTTTATTATGAACTGACACAATTTAACTTCAAGACGTCCACACCCGTGCTCAAAGCAGGACTGGGTAGGATGACTTATACAGGGAGGTTGTCCAGCAAGATTCAGGGAACGTTTGAATTCAAGAGTGTGAATCACAAAGATCCTGCAAGCGCATCTTATCCGCGTTTTACCTCCTACAACAGTAATGTCAGTGTAATTGGCCTCGGGTCAGAAAAAATGCGGTACCGGGGAGGATTTGGTTTGTATGGAGCACATATGAACAGCGCCTCGGTAAGCGGAGATCTTGCCACACTGGAAGTATTTGGAGAAACGGATAAAAAATTCAAAGTGCGATCCCGTTTTTTTGAATTTCGCGACTCCATTATTGCGGCCACACAGGCAAAGATTTCTATTTACCAGGGCAACGATTCGATTTATCATCCAGCCACTTCATTTACGTATGATTATGGTAAGGGAAAACTTACGTTGGTAAAAGACAAAAGCGTTTTGCGCAAAGCCCCTTTTACTTCTTCTTTTTTCGGAGTTGATTTTAGCGGTGACCGCATTATGTGGGACTTGAAATCCGACAGCTTGAACATTTTTAATCCTGGTAGTGGAAAGATTGCACCCATCATCATTGAGTCAGAAGATTATTACGATCCGGAAGCGTACCGGATACTCATGGGTCAGGGTTTCCGGTTTCATCCTTTGGCCTTGGTGGCCAATTATGCGATCAAGTCAGGTCAGCCGGATTTTTCGATTTACGAACTGGCCGATCGTTACAAAATCGGAGAATTGAGGGCGGCTATGGATTTTCTTGCACAAAAGGGAATGATCGATTATGACCCTGGTACGGGTAGAGTTCACGTGAAAGAAAAAGCGATACACCTGGTGAAATCGGTAAATGGTGAAACCGACTATGACAATTTGAAAATCCTGTCTGTAATAGACAAAATGGCGAACGCGACCATCAATTTTGAAAAGGGATCCATGACCGTGCGCGGAGTTGATGAATTTAATGTAAGCGATTCACTCAACGTAATCATCAAACCCGACAGCAGTGTTATCAAAATTTTAAGAAACCGTGACATCAAATTTGATGGGACGATTACAGCAGGGAATTTTGAAATTTCCGGTAAAGACTTTATGCTGAAATATGACAGTTTCTTTATCAATCTGAATCACATTGATTCTATTCGATTTTATATAACAGAAAAGAACGGTGTACGCCGCCGGGTCAACAATTCGATGGTGGGGGCTGACTCTACCGCCGCCGCCGCCGGCGGATTATCCGACACCAAGAAGACGTCTGCTACGCTATTCATCAATAGACCGGACAATAAATCGGGAAGGGTTCACGTGCCCAATTACCCGAGGTTAGATGCCTCGGCAGGAGGTGTAATTTATTTTGACCGGAAGGAAGTTCTTAACGGCGCATATGATCGGTCCGTATTTTTTGTAGTGCCACCATTCAAGTTGGATAGCTTAAATGATGCCGATCCGGGCTCCATCAATTTTGAGGGGACATTTGTGAGCAGCGGAATGTTTCCTGGCTTCAGTGAGAAATTGCATACCATGGCCGATAAGTCGTTGGGCTTTACCCATGTCATTCCTACGTCGGGCTACAACCTCTTTCATGGCGAGGGTAAATTGTTTGGGGCCATGAACCTGGATAACTCCGGTATCCGTGCAACGGGTCGCATCGATTATCTCGCTGCCAGTGTGGAGTCACAGGATTTTGTTTTTTATCCCGATTCGGTTGTCGGAAAAGGAAAAGTTGGAGACATCAAGGAAAAGCAATTTGGCTCAGTCTATTTTCCGCAAGTGACTTTGACTGAATTTAAAATGAAATGGTTACCCAAACAGGATAAATTGAAAATAAAGAATCTGCGAGAACCTTTCTCTCTTTACAAGAACACCGCAACACTGGATGGGACGCTTACTGTTTCCAAAGGCGGTTTGTTGGGGGCGGGCAAACTCAACATCCGGGGCTCCGAGGTTCTTTCCAAAGATCTGAATTTTGCCGCCAAGGATTTTGGAGCTCGCCATGCTCAATTCCAGGTGAAGACAGATAATCCAAACAAACCAGCTCTGTCAGGGAGTGATGTACGGGTAAAATTTAACCTGGATCAGAATTTTGCAACGATAAGCCCTGAAGTGGAGGGCATGGCAGCAATTGACTTTCCGTACGCCCAATTCAAGACCTCTATCCCCGAAGCGCGGTGGGATTTGAATTCGCAGAAAATTGTGATGACGAAAGCCATTGACGTACCCATCGAGAATTCATACTTCTATACAACACGCAAAGAGCTGGATTCACTTAATTTCAATGCAGAAAAGGCTGAGTATGATATTAAAACTCAACAATTGAAAGTTAGTGGAATCCCTTACATTATTGTGGCCGATGCCAAAATCACGCCAGAGAATAATGAAGTGTTGATTCTGGAAAATGCCAAAATCGGCCAATTAAAAAACACCACTATTGTTTTTGATACATTGAATGGGTACCACCGCCTGACGAAGGGCGTTGTGGATATTGTTTCCCGGAAAGAATTCAGCGGCTATGCAACGTATCAGTATGTCAATGCAGTAAATGACACGTTCGCCATCAAGATGACCGACTTTCACCTGGAGAAGATAGCGGAGGAAACCAAAAGCAAACGAAAAAGCAAGGAGTTCAAAGCAACGCAACAAACGGTATCCAATGGTGCCGTTATCGATAAAGACAATCTTATTCTGGCGCCCCGCATTTTTTATAAAGGGGATATGACGATGTATGCTACTAAGCCGGCTTTGCAACTGAAGGGTTTTGTAAAATTGGATTTGAAAAAAATTAAAAAATACAATACGTGGCTGTTGTACGAACAAAGTGGCGATGAAAAGGAAGTCTATTTAAATTTTGACGAGGCGCTGACAGAAGATGGCAGGAAAGCGGAAGCTGGGTTATATTTTGGTTCGGATAATAGCCTCTACATCACTTTTGTGTTTGACAAAAAGAATTCTGAAGACGAAACCTTCTTTTCACCAAGCGGCTCGCTTTTTTTCGACAAGGAAAGTGGAGAATTTAAGATTGAAGACCGCGAAAAGGCGGCCGGTACAAAACTCTCCGGAAAAGTATTTGCATACAACGAGGACAAACAGGAGGTACGCTTTGAGGGGACGGTCAATTTCTTCAAGGGACTTAAGGATTTTACCATCACCGCCACCGCGTTGGGCTCGGGCAATCTGGAGACCAACGACATCAAGCTGAACTCCTTTATTATGGTCGACATGAATATACCCACATTGGCCTACCAAATGATGGCGACCCATCTTCAGGAAGTAATCAAGCGTGAAGGCGCAACCGATGGGCTTGGTGATCAAACTGAATTGCTTTACAAAATTTCCGATATCGTCGGGGAAAAGGTGGTAAAAGACTATGAACAGAAATCACTGCAGAGTTACGTTTCACTCAGCACGTTGCCAGCACTCGTTAAGCCCATCGTATTTTCCAATGTCAATCTTAAGTATTCCCAAAAGGCCAAAGCATTTTATAGCGAGGGTACATTGGGCGTCAGCAATATGGGAAGATATGATATTAATGGAGCGTTTGAAGGATTTATGGAAATCCGCAAAAACGAGGATGGCAGCCCTGTCTTCCATGCTTTTTTTAAGGCCTCACCAGATGCCTGGTATTATTTTGGTTATGAAGACAACCGGCTTATGATTCAATCTTCAGACCCGGCATTTAACACCCTGATTGCTAAAAAGACCAATGCTTCCAAAGCCAAAGTAGGAGAGTTGGTTTTTATTCCGGGTAGCGATGATGAGACGCTGGCTTTCATAAACCGTTTTCGGAAAACCTATTATGGGCTCGAGGCCCCTTATGAATTGGGAGCAGCCAGTTCGGCTCAAAAGAAGGATAAGGAAAAGGAAAAGAAGAAGGATGGTAAGGACGATGGTTTTTGAAAAAGAGTTGAACCCGTTCAGGGTATAGACTCTTCAAACACATTTTTTCAAATGTACCGAGGCCTGGGTCTCGGTTCCATGGTAGTTTGGTTTGGCGGCAAAAACGGATTGCCGATTCAGGGTTTGTCGACATTCTTACGTAGCAAGTCCTGTGAGGCAATATTCCAGTTATAGGAAAGTCGCTCGTGATCCGCATTGCACTTGTTGATGATGCCGTTTATTTCTTCTACATCTTTTTGATTCAGGTTTTTTTGATTCAGGATTTCTACAATGCGTTTAAAATCCCTTTCCGCGACAGATTGAAAATATTCAACCATATTAATGGTTTGGTCGCGAAATTCCTGATCCCCTTTGAAATCGGGTTTAGACCGTAATCCTGGCAAAACTTGATTAATAACTTTCATCACTTGCAGGCGCTCCCGCTCGATCGCATTGGCTTTTTGATTAGGCAGTACATCCCACATCTGGTCATACGCTTTTGATATCTTGAAATAGTCAAGGAAAAGTGATCTCCAGTAATTGTTGACGGCAACAACCTTGTTCATTTTAAGCTCCAGTTCGTCATCGCTTTTGTTATTGACCACATTCATGTTGTGTTTTTCTGCGTAGACGTGCTGTGCTTTTCGTAATTGTTTTGTGGCTTTGTTCACTTTATCTTCTGCTCTGTCCTGGGCTTCAAAATAAGCCTCCATGGCTTCGAAGGAATCCTTGCTCTTTCGTTTTAATCCAATGATTTTCTGATAGTCCAGCTCAAAGGCATTCTGGTATTCGTCCAAAACGATTACGGACTCATCGCGAAGGCGGGTGTCTCCTTCCAGCGGGGGCATCTGACGGATGTGATCTTTCGCTTTTACAATTTCCCCAACCACTCCTTTTCGCTTGATTTCAAGTTCATCATATTCTTCACTGTGCACACTGAAAGAGATGTATTCAAAGTTCTTTTGAACCGTGGCAGTCATCTCCTTCATGATGAAATTGTTGTAGTCGCCCGGGTTTTTTAAATTAAAGTCAGGGTCCTGAGCCTGCAAGGCAAAGGGACATAAGATCAAACAAAGGAGGGAGCGTTGCATGGTTTAGCCGTTTGAATTCTGTCCTGATTTAGAATTCCAGTTCGGCCCGGATAAATTCTTTGCATCCGGGAGGTCCGGCCAGTTCCAACAAGATGAAGTTCGTTTCTTTTTCAATCGTGAGTGTAAAAGTAAAGAAATCACAACACTGTCTTTCGGTTTTAATGAACTCGATGAGTTGGTCAAGTGTTTCGTTCGAGCCTCCAAATTGGTAAGCATATTCATGATCGGTTTCCCGGGACGCAATTACCAGTTTTTTTAATACAGCAATAACGGTCAGTTTACGATTTATGAATTCGGGCGAGGTGAGTTTGCACCCATTCTTCAGGATTCAAATCATGCGTTTAACGGGGACGTAGGCTCATAGTGTTCCTAACGTAGGGGGCAATTGAGTGGTTTATTCAATGACTTTCTCTACAGCATCCATTTTACTTTCAGAATAGGCTCCAGAGGTAGCGTACACAATTTTTCCATCGGGATCGAGAATAAAAAAATAAGGAATGTCACGCCGATCAAAATCCAATGCCTCTTTATAGGGCTTCAAATCACCTTTGTAAAACAGAATGTAGGGCAAAAGTTGAGGGTCAACATTTTTGATGGCCTTCTTTTTGGCCATGCCCGTAGCGGCTGCATTGATTCCCGTGAACATGGGTATGAAATAAACGTTGACATCGTAACCCATGCCTGACATGAGACCCGCGGTTTTCTGGATAAACTTGCTGAACACTGGCTCAAACCAGGAATTGAGTTCGTCTTCTGATTTTTTGGAATAAGCCAAGCCCAGAAGCGTGTATTTACCTTTTGTATCGTTGGGGAGCAATATATTTTTATCGTCGGACGTTTGAGCGACCATGGTAGGAAATTGCGTACCAATGACCTGCGCGCGCAAGGGCACTGCAAACAATAAGACAATAAAGATTCTGGGAATTGTTTTCATAGGATTGATAGATTAACGTGAAAAGTTACAAAAAGGCTAATCCGATTTCTGGTTTGATCTTTGAATCATCCAGGAAAGTGGTTTTTCATCCATTCCGTCTGGTTTTGGGTCATTTTGTTTGAAATGCATTTCTACCAGCACCCGTAGGTGAAGGTAAAGTATTCAATAAAGATTGTAATTTAGGAGCCCATTTAAGCGGATTTACAACGAGCGCAGCATGAAGGAATATTTCTTAAAACTCTATCAATACAATGCTTGGGCGAATCACCGGATCATTGAAGTGCTGGAGCGTGAGCAGGTAAAAGATGAAAAAATTCTGAGCATTTTCGGGCATCTGGTTTGTGCCCAACTTATTTGGTTCAACCGCTTTAAAGACCTTCCCAAAAGCCCCTTGCAATTATGGGGAAAGTATTCGCTATTAGAATTAAAAGCCATCGCCGAAGAAGCCTCCCGGAGTTGGCTTGGGTTTATTGACGAAGAAGACCGGTTTGACCGGATGCTGAAATACAACAATTACGTTGGCGACTATTATGAAACCAACATCCGTGATCTGATGACTCATTTGGTCAACCATTGCACCTATCACCGTGGCCAGATAGCGGTCTTACTTCGCGAAAGAGGACTTGAACCGATTAACACAGATTTTGTTACCTACGATAGAATTATTTCCGGGCAGTTAAAAGAAAACTAACGCAACAAAACAACCATGAAAAAGCTCCAACTTCTTTTCATTCTATTGGCCGCCTCATCCTGGACCGTCGCGCAAAACGACCATGATGTCACCTTGTGCCAAACCTCCTCAACTGAGAAATTTGCCATGTTTGCGTCCAACAGGAAATTTAACAGCCAACACCTTAACCCCCGGATTTATGTTCATGTGAGTCTGGCTGGCGGCAAGATGATCACTTTCAAAACACCGGAAGGACCGGAAGCCAACGGCTACTTGCTGGAAGCCAAAACAAAAACCAACAACTGGATTTTTGTTTTTCAGGAATGGTGGGGATTAAATGACAACATCAAGCGGGCTTCTGAAGATTTGTACAATGATCTGGGAAATGTGAACGTCCTGGCGCTGGATATGTATGATGGCAAGGTTGCCTCCGATCCAAAAATGGCAGGTCAATACATGCAGGAATTCAAACAGGAGCGCGGCACGGGCATTGTAAAAGGCGCCCTGGCATTCGTTGGACCCAATGCCAAAATAAGTACCGTTGGCTGGTGTTTCGGCGGCGGCCAGTCGATGCAGGCTGCTTTGACAGTTGGAAAGCAGGCTGCCGCATGTGTGATTTATTATGGAATGCCAGAAGAAAATGTAGAACGTCTTAAAACACTCAATTGTGATGTGTTGGATATTTGGGGCACCCAGGATGGATGGATTAATGCAGGTGTAGCGAAAAAATTTGAAGAGAATATGAAAGCAGCGGGCAAAACACTTACGCTAAAAAGCTATAATGCCGACCATGGTTTTGCCAATCCAAGTAATCCCCAGGGGCATTTTAATGAAGCAGCGTTCAAGGATGCGTATAGGATTACGATTGAGTTTTTTAAAGAGAAGGTGCATTAGGGAAATTTGTTATTGGTTATTAGTAGTTATTAGCCACTGGTCATTAGTAAAGGGGTAAGGTGAAAATAACAATGATTTTGACCCACCTGTGAAATTTTACTGGGGTGTAGGAGTCATCGAACCGGTTTTGCAGATAGTTGATTTTATATTGCGTCCTCACGGGACTTCGCATAGTTGTTGATTTGGTTCGTTACCAATATTGCGTCCATAGCGGGACTTTGCATTGCACTTGCTTGGTTGTTTACTAATATTTCCTCCCTAGGGGACTTTGTCCAGTTGATTGGTTGGTTTTACGAATATTTTGTCCGTATAAAACTCTAAAGTGATGAGCATTTCGACCAATGCCTGATTCCCGGTGACTAATGACCAATGGCCAATGACTCCTCTACTCCCACAGAACAACTTTCCTCTCCGCAAACCACTTCGGATAATGGGGCATGTGGATTTTCTCTACTTCGTAGCGCTTTACTTTTAAAGTTGGCGTCATCAAACCATTTTCAATTGTCCAGTCTCCTTGCATGATAACGGCGCAGGCCAGCCTTTCATAGTCTTCTAATTCTTCGTTTGTTTTTACAAGGCTTACACTGAGGCTTTCAATAATCGATTCTTTTGGCTTGGCTTTGCCGGAAGCGGAAAGAACAATCAGCGCAATCGGCTGTGGGATTCCCATTCCTACCACACAGACCTGATCAATATCCGGATTGGTCTGTAGTTTCATTTCCATAGCGGCCGGAGCAATAAACTTTCCTTTGTCTGTTTTGAATTGGTCTTTGATTCTGCCGGTGATCGTCAGAAATCCGTCGTGGTCAACACTGCCACGGTCTCCTGTTTTTAAAAAACCATCTTCAGTGAAAACAGATCGCGTGGTTTCAGAATCTTTAAAATAGCCAGTCATTAAAGCTCCGTGCTTTACCAGAATCTCTCCGCCCTCACCCAGTTTTGATTCCACCCCCGGCCAGGCTCTGCCTACCGTACCATACTTGAATTGACTGCCATGGTCGCCGTGGGAATAGCCGCAATCTTCGGTCAGGCCATAAACTTCATGAATACTGAGGCCGATTTTTTGAAACCATTTTAATAAAGAGACTGGAATCGGCGCTGCACCGCAAACAATTGCCTTGGCCTTGCTTAGCCCAATTTTCTTTTGAATATATTTTTTTATCAGGCTGCGGATAATGGGTAACGCCAATAGTAAATCAAGTTTCTTTTGAGACAGTCGCGAAAGTACCCCTTCCTGGAATTTGGCAAAAATCCGCGGTACACCGCCGAAAAGAACGGGCTGCACTTCACTCAAATTCTGACCCAATTTTTCAAGGGATTCCGCAAAGGAGATGTTGCTGCCGGAATAGAGTACGCCCATCTCTATATAAGCCCTTTCGGCGATATGACTTAATGGCAAATAGGAAAAGAAAGGATAAGGCTTGTCCATTTCAAAATCCCGGATGACCGCTTTGCCAAAGAAATCAAAAGCACCAAATGAAAGCATAACTCCCTTCGGCGTGCCCGTAGTGCCGGAGGAATAAATTATCGTCGCTGTGGTTTCGGGCAATGGCTGAAAATTTTCGATTGCAGATGTAAAATTCAGCAACGCATCCCACGATTTTCCCTCATTGGGTCCGTAGATCGGGAAACTGATTTTTGTGATGGACTCCGGTATTCCTGGCTGCTGTTTATGGTAATCATCCAATTTGCCAAGAAAGATCGCTTTGCATTCGCTGTGTTCAAGCATATACCGGATTGCGTGTGCCGAAAGTGATGGATACATCGGCACCGAAACATGTCCACACATCCAGATCGCCAGGTCCGCCATAATCCAGTGTGCACAGTTCTTGGAGAGCAATGCGATTTTGCTCTGCGGCGGTAAATTCATTGCCTTCAGCCCCGCCACCACTTTCCGGATTTCCTGTCCTGCTTGTCCATAGGTATAGGTGTGCCATTGGCCCTGGATAGGTTGTCTTAAAAAAATATGATCGGGAGTTTCGCGTTCCCATTTGTAAAATTGATCGAGTGGTGTGAATGGCATATTTGGTTGAATCGCATCTCTAGTTAACGAGTTTTGAGCAAAAGAAAAAGACCTAAAAGACTTGTCGGAAGTTTAGACTTGACAGTCTTATTTTTACCTTCGTCGCATGACTCAGCCTTCTAAAAAACTCTTCCTTCTTGACGCCTATGCGCTCATTTATCGCGCGCATTTTGCATTTATGAAAAACCCCAGGATCAATTCAAAAGGAATCAATACCTCCGTCGCGTTTGGATTTACCAATACTTTGCTTGAAGTCATCACAAAGCAAGCGCCTACCCACATCGGTGTTGCTTTTGACACGGCTGCACCTACCTTTCGGGATGATATTTTTGAAGAATATAAAGCCCACCGCCAGGAAACACCCGAAGACATCAAAATTGGAATTCCCATTGTAAAAGAGATCATCCGCGGCTTTAACATTCCGATCCTTGAACTGGACGGATATGAAGCCGATGACGTCATCGGCACACTATCGTGGCAAGCAGCGGAAAAAGGATTTTCCGTGTTCATGATGACCCCCGATAAAGACTACGGCCAGCTGGTAAAGGAAAACGTATTTCTGTACAAGCCTGCCTACATGGGCAATTCGGTGGACATTATGGGCATCAAGGAGGTGTGCGAGAAGTGGGACATAAAAAATGTTTCTCAGGTAGTGGAAATTCTCGGATTGCAAGGCGATACCTCCGACAATATTCCCGGCATTCCTGGTGTAGGTCCTAAAACCGCAGCCGATCTGATCAAGCAATTCGGTACGATAGAGAACGTAATTGCACACGTCGGTGAGCTCAAAGGTAAACTTAAAGAACGGGTTGAACAGTTTGGGGATCAGGCACTCCTTTCAAAGAAACTCGCTACCATTATTCTCGATGTTCCGGTTGAGTTTGATGAAGAGAAGCTGCAATACACCGGTCCGGATGCCGAAAAGTTGAAACCCATTTTAGAGGATCTCGAATTCAAAACGATGATCCCCCGGGTATTTAGTACCAAATCAGGCCCAGCCCCGGCACCACAAGTTATTTCTTCGGAAGGGTCGCAACTTACCATGTTTGGCGGCCATGTACAAAGTGGTTCAGATACGATAGAACAGGTTGTCGAGAAAAAAAATCTGGATCTTGAGCAGATTCGCTATCACCTGGTAGAAACCGAAGGGCAACGTAAAGACGTGGCTGAGAAATTAAAATTACAAAAAGAATTTGCCCTTGAAATCATAACCAATGATGCACCCAACATGGATTTTACCCTCACGGGAATGACATTCTCTTTTTCACCAGGTGAAGCATGGTTTGTCAAGATCAGTAATCCATCGGAAGTGAGGGATTTTTCTGGTGTTCTTGCGGACGGAAAAATTAAGAAAGCCGGTCACAACATTAAGTCTTCAATCCTATCATTAAAAAAATATGGAGTCGAGGTGAACGGGCGATTGTTTGATACCATGCTTGCGCACTATCTGATTGAACCGGAGGCGTCTCATGATCTTTCTATTTTATGCAACCAGTATTTAAACTATCAATTGCTGGGGGATGAAAATGAGGAAAAAAACAAATGGTGTGAACGCACCGACCAAATCCTGCAGTTGAAACAGAGTCTGCAGAAGGAACTGGAAATAAGACGCCATTCTTTACTCTTGCGCGATGTGGAAATACCCTTGGTCACTGTTCTGGCCGACATGGAGTTTGAGGGTGTACGCGTCGATGAAGCGGTGTTGAAAAAGATGTCGGATTCATTAAGAATTGACAGCGAGAAAGTGCAAAAAGAGATATTTGTAATTGCCGGCACAGAGTTCAATATTGGCTCACCCAAACAGCTGGGAGAAATTCTTTTTGATAAAATGAAGTTGCTGGACAAGGCTAAGAAAACAAAGACGGGACAATATGCCACCGGTGAAGAAGTTTTACAAAAGCTTGCCGGTGAGCATGAGATTGCCAAGAAAATTCTGGAGTTCCGCGAATATGAAAAACTTCGCTCTACCTATGTTGATGCCCTCCCCAAAATGGTGAGCAAAATGGATGGCCGTATTCATACCGACTATCGACAGGCTGTGGCGGCCACAGGAAGACTGAGCTCCAACAACCCCAATCTTCAAAACATTCCTATCCGAACAGAGAAGGGAAGACAGATCCGGGGCGCATTTGTTCCGCGGCACGATGATTTTCTTTTCATGTCAGCCGACTACTCGCAGATTGAGTTACGGATTGCCGCTTCTTTTGCACAGGATGAAACGATGATCGATGCATTTCGCAATAAGCGGGATATTCATACCACCACAGCCGCCAAAGTCTTCAAAGTTGAATTGGAGAAAGTCACACCCGACATGCGGCGCAAGGCCAAAGAGGTGAACTTCGGCATTCTTTACGGGAGCACTGCATTTGGACTTTCCCAAAATCTGGGTATTTCAAGGACCGAAGGAGCGGAGCTGATTGAATCCTATTTCAAGGAATTCTCGGGAATAAAACGGTATATGGATGACTCCATCAACAATGCGCGGGAAAAAGAATTTGTGGAAACCATTTTGGGCAGGAGGCGCTACCTGCGCGATATCAACTCACGCAACATAACCACGCGTGGATTTGCAGAACGCAATGCCATCAACGCACCCATCCAGGGTAGCGCGGCAGACATCATTAAAATCGCCATGATCAATATTCACCGCTGGTTGCAAAAGGAGAAATTGAAGTCAAAGATGATTTTGCAGGTACACGATGAATTGGTTTTTGATTTGCACAAAGACGAACAGGACATCATCAAACCCAAAGTCATTGAATTGATGAGAAATGCAGTGATGCTGGAGGTGCCCATGGAGGTGGAAGTGGGGATTGGAAGGAATTGGTTGGAGGCGCATTAGAATTGCGAATAGGGATTGGCGAATAAATTTTTCGAACACCATTCGCAACTCTCAATCCCTATACGCAATTCTATTTAATCCCCGGCACCCCTTCCGGTTTAGCCTGTTCTTTTGCAAAATCTGGAGCTTTCCGAACCGTGGGATAAATCTCATCCAGCGTATTTCCATCGTAAAGTCTTCCATTCTTCATGACTTTAATGACCGAATTGGAATTGCGAATATTTTCGAGCGGATTTTTATCCAGAATAATCAAATCAGCAAGCTTTCCGGGTTCAATGCTTCCAATATCACCATCCAATCCCAACGCACGAGCACCGTGGATTGTAGCAACTTTGAGCGCATTATGTGTGCTGAGTCCACCCGAGGCGATGCTCCACAATTCCCAGTGATAACCAAGCCCCTGAAGCTGGCCGTGAGATCCGACACCGGCATTTCCTCCGGCTTTGACAAGGTCATTCACAAATCGTGCGTGATCCGGAAACACATGCTCTTCATACATAAACCAGCTTGACCTTCTTCTTGATTTTTGATCGAGCTCTGACTTAGCAGTGAAGTGATTTAGTTTAGGGTCCCCATTCACATTTTCAGTAGCATAATAGTAATTCTCAGCCCATGGTCCGCCGTAGGAAACCAGCAACGTTGGCGTATAGGTCATCTTTGCTCCGGCAATGGCCATGACCACATCTTTGTAAAGCGGATAGATCGGAAGTGCATGTTCATGACCTGGATATCCATCAATCAGATTGGTCATGTTCAATTTGAAGTCAAGACCGCCTTCAGTCGTGGGCATCAGGTTCTGTTCTTTCGCAGCCTGAATGATCCACTGTCGATGCTGTCGGTTTCCAGTCAGGTACATTTTGATGGTCTTTGTATTGTAGTATTCAGAATATTGTCTGAGAATATCTTTGGCCTGATCAAGGTCTTTAAGACTGTAGGCCCAATAGCCTACCCCCGGACCAGTTGAATAGATTCTCGGTCCTATTATCTGACCGGTTTCTACCATATCGCTGTAGGTCAACACATCTGTAGTGCCGGTTTGTGGGTCGCGCGTAGTGGTAACGCCGTAGGCCAGATTTGCGGCATACATCCATACCTGACTTTTGTGAATCCCCCACGTGGGCCACATGTGGGCATGCGTGTCCACAAAACCAGGCAAAATTGTTTTTCCTTTCAGATCGATTTTCTGTACGGATGCATCGGTGGTAATTGAACCGGCAATTCCCACTTGCTTGATTCGTGCGTTTTCAATCAGCACATCACCGTTCTCAATCACCTCGTCGCCTTTCATTGAAATGATGCGCGCATTTAGTAATAGGATTTTTCCAATAGGAATGTCTTTTTGCACCGTTACTTTAATCCGGATTTCAGCCGCTGAGTACCCCTCGTCTTTCTTTTTATCCTCGTCTTTCTTGTCGTCATCTTTTTTTCTATCATCGGTTTTGGCCTCCGCTTTTTTCTTTTCTTCCTCGGCCTTCTTTTTCTTTAGTTCTTCCTCCTTTGCCTTGGCTTCATCCAGGTTGTAAGAGAAAAACGCATTGCCCAGAGTGAAATAAACCATTTTGGCATTGCTGCCCCAGCTTGGAAATTCACCTCCCAGCTTGGTGATCTTTCGCGATGGAAATTGGGCTTTGTCCACTTCAGCAACCGAAATCTTGGGGGCTTCTCCCCCGGTCTTGGGAATCGTTACAACATAAATTTCATTGTTGATTTGAGCAAAGGCCTTATCACCTTCCGGAGCGATTTTGATAACGTCCGCATTAGAAGGTTCACGTACCGGCTCCCGCTCCGATTCTTTGAGGAGGCAATTGCCTTCTTGCAGAATCGAACCATAAGTGAGAATACCCGAAACTTTCAACAATTGTTTTTCATCAGTGCCGTCCCATCGAATGGAAAGTAAGCCCTTCAGCCCATTGTATAGATAAATGCGATCATCTGTTTTTGTAAAATGAGGGGCTCCTCTTCCCTTTGCCTTATCAATTAGATTCACCGCTCCACCATTGCCCGATATCCACACCAGGTCTTCTTGTCCACCGGAGAAAAATGGGTCAGGGGTATCTTTAAAAACCTGAGTTGAGCCACGCAGAAAAACAATTTTATTTCCCTGATAGGACCAAGCTGGATCAGTATATAATCCCGGGGACGCAGTAAGCCGGATGGGTTTAGCACCTTTTGCACTCAAATTGATCTTGTAAATATGACCCCCGTTATTTTCCCATGTTACCCATGCCAACTGGGCTCCATCGGCACTCCATACCGGTTGCGCTTCAGTGAAATCATTTGACGTAACCCGCTTTGGCGTTCCGTTGGGTAATGCAACCGTGTATAATCTATTGAGGGCAGTAAAGGCTACTTGTTTTCCATCGGCTGAAACTACCGCATCACGAATTTGTGTCACGACCATATCCTTCTCGTCTTTGATGGGATATTTGAAGTCCACGCGGGGGCCTATCAAAAACTCCGTGTCTACTTCAAAAGGAATATTTATGGCATCCCCTCCGGCAACGGGTATCCGATAAAATTTTCCACCATAAGATGCCACCACTTCTTTGCTGTCAGGCGTGAAGGACATCGCCGGCAGGACACCCAGTGGAGCAATGGATTCCTGTTCGTCGCGCTGCACTGGGTAGGCCAACCACCTTTCGTCTCCCGTGATCATATCACGAAGCACTAATCCGGTCTGATCATTATATCGGGTTCCATACACTAACCATTTTCCATCAGGAGAAAGCGTGGGTGCAAAGGCAGATCCGTATCGTTGCGTTCTGACTTCGATTTCGCCATTGTCACGATCGTAAACGGCAATCTGATACTGCGGGAATTGTGCATTGTAATTCCATGCCGACGTCCGCTGAGCAAACCAGATGTATCGGTTATCTTTTCCGAAAGCAGGCTCGACTGTTTTTAGATTGTCCGGTTTGCTGATCAATTGAGCTCCGGAGCCCCCGTCTTTGTGGAACAGCCAGAGTTTAAGATTGCGCGTCCCCCTTGAACCGACTACATAATTTCCATCAGGGGTCCATTCTGCGGATTGGTAATGATCAGTATTGCCCTTGGTAACCTGCAACGAATCTTTCTTGTCAACTGAAAACCACCAGATGTTTTCTCCGCCACTGCGGTCAGAGACAAAAAGAAGTTTTGTTCCGTCCGGGCTAAACTTCGGGTGCGTGTCGAAGGCCATGCCCTGCGTGAAGGGCTGGGCTTTACCCCCCGTAATGGGGAGAGTATAGATATCTCCTAAAAAGTCAAATGCCATGGTCTTGCCATCTGGACTTACATCAAGCGACATCCAACTGCCTTCATTTGTTTTAATCGGTATCCTGCGCCCTACTTCTAGGGGCAGGTCTTTCTTCTTTTTTTCTTTCTCTTTTTTGGTGGTATCTGCTTTGGCTTCTTTTTTATCCTCCTGGGCGGGGGATGAAAAGGGCAAAAGGCAAAGGGCAAGCAGAATGGTGAGTAATCGTTTATTCATAAAATCCGGAATTAATTCGATTCCGAAATAAACGACTTTTCAACAAGGTTGGAGAACCAAATTATATTAGTGGTAAGCCAGTTGGTCTAGGTAGACATCTTGTTTTTTAACAATTGCTTGTCAAGGTATTGAATGAGGAGAATAAAGGCCACACCGAATACAATTAAACCTGAATATCCAGAGATAAATTTGAAGGCGCCAAAATTGAGCTTAAAATTGGTAAGGCCCACGACAACAATCGCAGCACCCATAAAGGAGAGTAACCCCACTCCAAACCAAAAATAATCTTTGAAAAGACTACTGCTCCGGGTTTCTACCACACTGATTATTTTGTCTGCAAAATGAGCCGGGGGATGATAAGGATCTTTCTTCAGGATTTCAAATACTTTTTGATAAGCCCTTGCATCGGGTGACTCGTCATTGCGCTCTCCTTTCTCTATCCTTCTTTGAAGTGCTTCGTCTGAGTGATTCATAATACTTCTTCTTTACCAAGATACTTCTTTACTTTATCTTTTAACAAATTCCGGGCGCGGAAAAGATAATTTTTCACGGTTCCTTCTGGCATTCCAGTGATCTCACCAATTTCAGGATAGCTCTTGCCATCCAAATGATAGAGCGTGAGCACTGTTTTGTACTGAACCGGCAGTTGCTCGATCAACTTCATTACCATATCGTCCAAATCCTGGTCTTCCATATTTTCCTCAACATTTTCGGACGAAACAAAATGATTACTAAACCGTTCTTCGTCAGGAATATCACTCACCAGAATTTTTTTCTTTCGCAAGTGATTAATACCATGTCGGTAAGCAATGGTGGCAATCCAGGTGGAAAGTCGGGATTGAAAGTTGAACTCTCCTATTTTTTCATACACCCGCAGAAAAACATCCTGGCAAAGTTCCTCACGGTCTTCTTCACGGTCAATGAGTCGACCAACCATATGGGCTACAAGTCTTTCATGCTGTTTAATTAACAACCTGAAAGCAGGCATATCTCCATTGACAATTCGTGAGACCAGGGCCTTGTCATCCGTCATTTCGGAGTTGGACACAGTTATTTAAGAAAATGTTGCAGGAAGTTAGTCATTGGATGCTGGATTCTGGCCGTTTCCGATGGCAACACATAAGAATCCAACAGTCCAGAATCGGTATTATTATTAGTCATTGCAACCTTTTTTCAAAATCCCCCGTCTCACGACCCAAATCAACCAAAAACTAAAAAACAACGATTATGGATAGCAACTTGAGAGAAGTATTACAGCCCATCGCGATCCTGGGAAGTTTAGGGGGCGCTGTGTATTTTTTTGTACGGGTCATGACGGATTACATTCTAAAGAAGAAAATGATCGAAAAAGGGTTTGTCAACGATGACACGCAGGCCATCTTTAAACAACAGGTAGGCGAAAATAAGTATTCTTCTCTGAAATGGGGTTTGATTATTCTATTTGGAGGGTTTGCACTGATACTGATGGAATACATCCCTACGAGTCCTGATTCGCCATTGCCTTATGGGTTAATGGCTGTCGCAGTTTCACTGGGCTTTCTGATTTATTATTTCGTCGTCAGGAAAGAATCGGGCAAGTAACATTCATCCCGTTTGTTGGGTCATTGGTGGGTGCATTGTATTAGCCATGCCATGGCGGGTTTTCAAAATTCTAATTAATTAGTTTCTGAATAATCGTTCCGCATCCTGTATTAAATCCGGTTTCATGCTTCGCAATTACATTAAATCCGCAATCCGCAATCTTGCGCGCTATCGGTTCTTTTCTTTCATCAACATTTTCGGGCTTGCCGTGAGCATGTCAATTTGCATGGGCATCATCATGCTGGTGGCGGACCAAATGATGTATGACCGCAACAATTCCCGGCGCAATGAGATCTATCGCGTCAATAGCATCGGCATCAGCAAAGATGGAACGGAGCGCAACGAAACAGCGACAACTACCTTACCCTTGAAACAAGAATTGATCGAAAACTTTACAGGGATTGAAAAGGCCGTTCGAATTGTCAGGGGGTTTGGAAACAACTGGATTGAATTGGATCAAAATGTAAATATTCCGGTATCGGGATATTTTGCCGATCCGGAGACTTTGTCATTGTTTGAATATGATCTTGAGTACGGAGACCCACAAACTGCCCTGGTTGAACCCTATTCGGTCGTGTTAACCAAAAAGGCTGCGAAGAAATTGTTCCGTCAGGAAAATCCACTCGGAGAAACTTTTAAAGTGGGTGAAAGCGGTGTCTATAAAGTAACCGGAGTGATCAAGGCAACAAATCAGAAATCGCATATTGTTTTTGATGCATTGGCCAGCTTATCCAGTCTGAAAAAACTGGAAGCAGATGGGAAACGTGGCAAAGATATTGACAACTGGTATAACTATACCGCCGGGTGGGTGTACATCCTGCTGGAAAAGGGAAAAACACCGGCGGACATTCAACCCTACCTTGAAAAGATTCAAGAAAAACATTTTGCCAAATTGACCGACCCGGATACGCAGCAAAAAGCAAAATACAAGCTGCAGCCGTTAATGAAAATCACACCGGGGCCACTTATCAACAATCCAATTGGACCCTTTTTGCCATGGATTTTCATTTACTTTTTTGCGGGATTAGCCGGAGTAGTGATGCTTACTTCCTGTTTTAATTTTACTAATCTGTCTATTGCCCGCTCCCTTACCCGTGCACGTGAAATTGGAGTTCGCAAAGTTACGGGTGCCATGCGTTGGCAAATTTTCACTCAATTTTTGTCTGAGTCGGTGGTGACCGCCATGTTCTCGCTCTTATTGGCTTTTGTTCTATTGCTTTTGGTAAAACCGCTCATGATGGAAATGAGTTTTGCAAGAATGATGAAGTGGGATCTAGAGGCGAATTATTATGTCTATGGAATCTTTATTTTGTTTGCGCTGTTTGTCGGGCTGCTCGCAGGGATATTCCCGGCTGTAGTACTCAGTGGGTTCCAACCTGTGAAAGTATTGAAGAGCCTTAATAGCATGAAACTTTTCTCGAATATGGGTTTGCGCAAAGGATTGTTGGTTGCCCAGTTTACATTCTCACTGGTCTTTATCTTAACCGCGATTATTGTCTTTAAGCAACTCAATTTATTCATGCGTGCCGATCATGGGTTTAGCATGGAGAATAAAATTATCATTCAACTGAACGATACGCCGCCCGATGCACTGAAGAATGAATTGCAAAAATTCACCAACATTGAAAGTGTCAGCGCTGCATCACACATCCCCGCAGCCGGCACTGCCTATGGAGGAGACTATAAGAAGTCGCTGGACGAAAAGGATTGGACCATGCTCTATTATTTTGCCGTAGATGAAGATTACCTCGGCAACATCGGCGTTCCCCTTGTGGCGGGTAAATTTTTCTCCGTATCAGACGGCGCAGCCAATAAGAACTTCATTGTTATTAGTGAAAAGGCCGTTGAGTCTTTCAATTTCAGTTCACCATCCGAGGCAATTGGAAAACAAATTATTGATAAAAGGGACTCTTCGCGGAAGCAGATTATTGGTGTGGTAAAAAATTATAATCACCAGTTGTTGATGGAAAAAATAGATCCGATGGCCTTGATCTACAATCCAACGGAGGTGCATTTGCTCCAGGTCAAATATTCCGGGCCCTATGAAAATGCGGCTAAAACCGTAGAGGCAGCCTGGACAAAAATCAATCCTGCGTTCAAAGTGGACTACAAGGATTTTGCCAGCGAAGTGCATAAGATCTATGATATTTTCTTTGGTGATTTAGTGAATGTACTTGGTGTTGTGGCTGTTATGGCTATTCTGATTTCTTGTTTAGGTTTGCTGGGGATGGCCACCTATGCTACAGAAACTCGGATTAAAGAAATATCCATACGCAAGGTTCTGGGCAGCAGCAATGGCTCACTGGTAATGCTCCTCTCTAAGGGATTTTTTGTTATCTTGTTATTGGCCATTGGGATTGCCGTCCCGGCAGCTTATTTTATCAACAACGTATGGCTGGAAAAACTGGCCTATCATGTCACCTTTAGCTTTTCAACCATTTTATTGGGCGTGATGATCCTGATTATTTTTGGTGTGCTGACGATCGGATCTCAAACCTGGAGGGCAGCGTTTGTAAAACCCGTGGACAACTTGAAAGGAGAGTGAGTAAAATGAATCGTACGATGGTTACCTTTGGGAGGGTTTCTCAAGAGAAAGAATGATCAGAATAATTCGTTGCATGGTTGTATGTCTTTTGGGCATCGTTGTGTCGTGCCACAAACCGACCACCATTGTGCCATCCCTTTCTCCATTTGGCGCGCCGGTTAGGGTGAACCTGATCGGATATAGCGGCAATAGCATGGAACCTTTTTTGTCGAGGGATGGAGGAATATTATTTTTCAACAATCTCAACAGTCTCCCGGAAAACACCAACCTTCACTGGTCCACGAAAGTGAATGACACGACGTTCCAGTATCAGGGCGAACTCAATGGAGTGAATACGGTTTATCTGGAAGGAGTTCCGACGATGGACGCTCAGGGTAATTTTTATTTCGTATCGGATCGTAACTATGCCCAATCCCTGTCGTCGATTTACACATCAACCTTTTCAAATGGAAATATTAGTAATATTAGTTTGGTGAAGGGGATATCCAAGGATCAAGTGGGTTGGTTAAACTTTGATGTGGAAGTGGATGCACCGGGAAATAATCTTTATTTTGTGGATGGCCGGTTTGATCAGAACGGCGGACCCTACGAGGCCAATATCGCACTCGCCACAAAAACGGTCAGTGGATTTGAGCGGGCATCCAACAGCAGCGAAATTTTAAAAAATGTCAATACGAGTGATCTTGAATATGCTGCTTGTATTTCTTCGGATGGCCTGGAACTTTATTTTACCCGCGTTACTGCGCCATTAAATAGCGCTTCCATTCCTGAACTATTGGGTTGCATAAGAAAAAACACATCGGATTCTTTCGGTATCCCTTCGAAAATTGAAAGCATTACCGGTTTTTGCGAGGCTCCCACAATTTCATCCGATGGAAAAAAACTGTATTATCACAAAAAGGAAAACGGAATATTCGTGATTTTTATGATTCAGAAAAAGTAGGTGGCAAAAAGTGGCAAAAGATTCTTTATTTAAAATGCTTCAACCTTACCACTTCCTCAGGCTTCAGAAACCGCCATTGTCCGCGTGACAAATCTTTTTTATCCATTCCTGCGAAAACAGAGCGATCAAGTTTTAACACATCATAACCCAGCGTTTCAAAAATCCTGCGCACTACCCGGTTCCAACCGATGTGAATTTCAAGTCCTACTGTTTTATCATCCTCACTGATGATGGCAACATCATCAACCATGGCGCGACCTTCTTCCAGGTGAACACCTTCCACGATTTTTTTAAAATCATTTTTGGTCAAGGGCCTGTCAAGTTCTACTTTATAAACTTTTTTCGCTTTGTATGAAGGGTGGGTGAGTTTATCCGCAAGGTCTCCATCATTAGTCAGGAGCAGTAATCCCGTTGTGTTGCGGTCCAGACGCCCAACCGGATAGATCCGTTCTTTGCAGGCTGCTGCAACGAGTCCCATAACGGTATTTCGTTCTTGCGGGTCTTCTGTCGTAGTGATAAATCCCTTGGGTTTGTTCAATAGAATATAGACTAACTTCTCTGCTTTGAGTACTCTATCTTCATAGCGAACTACATCGCCCGGTTTTACTTTGGTACCCAATGCAGTAATCGTTGTTCCATTGACACTAATCAATCCCATCTTTATGAGTTCATCGGCTTCCCTTCGTGAACCTACGCCACTGTTGGCAATGTATTTGTTCAAGCGCGTTAAGCCGTCATCCTTGACAGGCTCTTCCTTGCGGCCAGGTTTGATGAAGTCTGCTGAAGTGACCACACGGGACTGAACAAATGATTTACGATCCTTCTTTTCGTAAGATCTTTTTTCATCCTGATCAGGGCTGCCATCTATACTTTCTGTTCGTGGAGGTTTTGAAAATCCCTCCGTTTTGCGAAAGGGCTTTTTGAATTCACTGCGGTCAGCCGCCGGGCCAAACGAAGAACTATCTGATTTGCGCGGGGGTCTTTTTTCCCGATCCGGTCCAGCGCTGGTCTCTCCGCTTTCTGGTCGGGGCGATTTTGAAAACCCGTCCGTTTTGCGAAAGGGCTTTTTGAATTCACTGCGGTCAGCCGCTGGGCCAAACGAAGAACTATCTGATTTGCGCGGGGGTCTTTTTTCCCGATCCGAACCGGCGCCCGCCTCCCCTCTTTCCGGCCTGGAAAATTTTGAAAATCCATCCGTTTTGCGAAAAGGCTTTTTGAATTCTCCGCGGTCTGGACGTGCACCAAATGAGCTATCGGTTTTGCGAAAAGGTCTTTTTTCTTTGTCACCATCCGATCGATAAGGTTTGTTGAATTTTGGTGGACCCCCCGTGCCGGCGTTAAAGGAGCTACCGTCTCTTTTCCCAAATGGTTTCTTATCGCGGCTATCTTCCCGGTCCGGCCGTGACCCAAATGATTTGCCTCCTGTTTTTCTAAATTCAGGCTTGCCAGCTCCCAATGAATTACCAGGGCTACTTTTAAACGGTGCCTTCCCGCGGGAATCATCTCTGCCCGATCCTTCCCCACTGCGTCTATATCCAGATGGCTTTGCCCCAAAACTTTTCGGTTTGTCTTCTCTGGAAGAACTTCCATAAGGACTGGATCCTGGTCTTGCGTCAGAGCGTCCGGAACGGGAGCTAATCTTACGTTTCCGGAATGATTTTTCAGCATCTGATTTCTTACCAAAGGAAGTTCCTCTGCCTTTGCGCTGGGGTGAGTTGGATCTGGGTCGTGCCATAGTGTAAAGATAGGCACATCTGCCTGATTTTTAACCCAGGCTTAAGGCTGGGGTTGTTTAATAAAGAAAATTCGGTAGTGTCCTAGTTTGAGTACTTGTGAGTCCTTCCCTATACAGATCGGGACGCAGACATTCAATTCTCCCGGGAATGGTTAGAGATTATCTGGTGACTCCCCAATCGTATTCACCTCTTCAGTGAAATCTTTTGGAGTAGGCAATTCATTGAGCTCGCTGATGCCAAAGTATTCCATAAACTTAGGACTAGTGCCATATAAAATGGGCCTGCCTACCGTTTCGGCTTTACCTTGAATTTCAATCAATCCCTTATCGAGCAATCGTTGAACTGCATAATCGCAATTTACGCCGCGGATATTTTCCACTTCAGTTTTGGAGATCGGCTGCTTATAAGCGATGATCGAAAGTGTTTCCATCGCTGAAGTGGATAGGCGTTTCTTCGATTGCTGCTTGAGCAGGATACCAATACTTGTCTGGTAAGCCGGTTTGGTCAGAAACTGATAACCGCCGCCTGACTTGTTCAATTGAAAGGAATACTCCTCAGCATTAAATTTCTCCTCAATTCGCTCAATGGCGTCGGTGATGTCTCCTTCGGGCACATCGGCATTAAACATTTCCGACAGGCAAGCTTTTAAATCAGCGAGCTTGGCAGGAGAAGGCGAGCAAAAGATAAGCGCCTCGATATGATTTTGTAAAAAGTCCAATTTGTTTTATTTAACCTAAACTCGTGCGTGTTTGACGAGCATGTTTGAATTTAGTCTTGTTGCATCATTTTTGCTTCGATCGATTGAGTGGTATGCGGGACGGCAATCAGTCGTTCTTTGGGAATGAGTTTGCCAGTGACAGTACAGATTCCATAGGTACTATTCTTTATTCTTACCAAAGCATTCTCAAGATTGGTAATGTACTTCAATTGGCGCGCGGCCAACTGGCTTAAATTTTCTTTCTCTGCAGTTTCAGCACCGTCTTCCAAAACTTTCGTATTGCCACCCGAGGTAGCATCTGTGCCCGCATCGTTATTGCGGTTCAAGGTATCTTTCAAAATGCGGAATTCGTCACGCGCCTTTGCAAGCTTACTCTTGATGAGGGTTTCAAACTCTTTCAGTTCAACTTCTGAATAACGCGTCTTATCTTCTGGTGTAGTGGAAGCCTTTGTTGACTTGTGAGCAATGGGTCGCTGGGTAAGCGCCGGAAATATATTGAGCTGAGGGGGAGTCTTCGGTAAGGCCATCGCTTCTTGCTTGCGCGATGCTGGCGTTGAGAAGATCCTCTTTGGCTCAGGTGCTTTGGCTATCGCCACGACTTTTTTTACTTCTTTCTTCGGCGCCTGTTTTTTCGCCACGATCTTCTTCAATGCCTTTTTAGCGGCTTTCTTCGGGGCTACTTTAGCTTTTTTATGAGTAGATTTCTTTGCTTTCCGGGTAGGTTTAGCTTTAGCGCTTGGTTTCTTAGCTCCTTTTGCAGAAGTTTTTTTTGACGATTTGGCCATAAACAGTCCTTATTTTTAAGGGTTTAAAAAAGATGCGCAAAAATACGGGGTAGCCTGTTAAACAAAAAATGAATTGCAATTAATTCCAAATCTAAAATCAATCAAAATCCTTCATTTTGGACGCCGTTGGCGGTTTGTTTACAGCAGATCAGTTTTTAAGTAGTTTTAGGAAAAGTTGAAAAGATGAAAAAGCTTCTACTGCTTGCGGCAACCCTTGCTTTTGGGTCTTGCCAGAAGGACGGATCGCCCGCAAATAAGGAAGGCGACAAAGGTCCGATCACCCTGGTTATTCATGGGGGCGCCGGAACTATCAAGCGCGCGAACATGACTCCTGCGAAGGAAAAAGCATACCGTGATAAACTCGCTGAAGCCTTAAACTCCGGGTTTGAAACGTTAGAGAAAGGAGGGAGCAGCTCAGCGGCCGTCATTACGGTTATCAAGATCCTGGAGGATTCCCCACTTTTCAATGCAGGAAAGGGGTCCGTCTTTAATAGCGAAGGTAAAAACGAAATGGACGCTGCGATCATGGATGGAAGTACCCTAATGGCTGGTTCTGTGGCCGGGATTACGACCGTAAAAAATCCCATCACCGCTGCCTATGCCGTGATGACCAAATCGGCCCATGTGATGATGATCGGAAAAGGAGCGGAGAAATTTGCAGCGGACCAAGGTCTTGAAATAGTTGATCCTTCTTATTTTTTTGACTCCACACGGTATAAGCAATGGTTGAAAGTCAAGAACGGAGAGGGTAGCAAACAGGCAATGTATTTTGATCCCATCATCAAAGATTTAAAATTTGGAACGGTGGGCGCTGTAGCCCTTGACCAATTTGGCAACATCAGCGCTGGCACTTCCACCGGGGGAATGACCAACAAAAAATACGGACGCGTTGGAGACGCTCCAATCATTGGCGCGGGCACGTATGCCAACAATGCAACTTGCGGCGTGTCGGCTACCGGTTGGGGCGAGTACTTTATTCGTCTTACCGTGGCCCATGACATTGCTGCGCTGAAGCAATATGCAGGACTTACATTACAGGAAGCGGCAGATAGCGTGGTGATGAAAAAATTACCAAGGTTTGGCGGTGATGGTGGAATAATTGCGCTGGACCGTCAGGGAAATATTTCGATGACCTTTTGCTCGGAGGGGATGTTTCGAGGGTACATCAAGAAGAAAGGGGAGGCGAAGACGTTTATTTATAAGGATGAATAGCAAGTCTGACTTGACTTAGCCTTCGACAGAAACCACGTTCGATTCTTAGTTCATGATTCTCACTTCTCGCTTTTTACTTTGTAGCAACACCAACTCTTTTTCTAAACGTGTCAACCATTCCAGAAACGGTAAACACTTCAACCCAGACATTGTAATATCCGGTTCTGGCCTTGCTTCCATCATCGCGGTCGCCATCCCAACGAAAAAAACCTTCGTATCCCAGCGTTTCGTTGTTGGAAATAACTTTAATTAAATGCCCTTGCTGGTCCAGAATCTTGATGTTTGCGATGTAACCTGATTGCTCAAAGGTGTACATGATTTTTGCAAAATCATTCACCCCTGAACTTGGAATAAAAATTTCAGGCTCGATATTAATGTTTCCCCGTGCTACACGATCTTCCGGTCGAGCATTGGAGTTGACATAGCCCGGTGTTGCAAAACCAGACTGTGAAGTGGCCGATTTCCAGTTTTGAACGTCGTTTGTTGGATCAGAAAATGAAATTCGCTCAAGAGAAACCCCTTCGTCATCTTTGATCAAGTCGGAATGAAAACTCTTACTATATGAAAGGTAATCGATGACCTTTCCCTGATCATTCACCAACGCAAAAGAGCCTTCGTCATCGGGAAAACTTGGTAATGGGGTGGAAAAGAAATGGTTATCCAGACCTCGAGGATAATTGTTTTTGAGGAGGATTGGATCCATGGTGAAAACAAGATAGGTTTGCGGGGAGAGGATAAAATCATCAAATGTTATTTCTTGAATATTTTTTAAAACTTGATTTTCAATGTTGGCCAACTTCCAGTTTTTCAAATTGATATACTTTTGCGAAGAATTATAGATTTCAACAAAATCCGTTCCGTTGGGTCTGGGATTAAATAATATTTCATTGGCCAAAATATCAAGGCTATCCGCCGGTTCAGGGAGTGCAAATTGAATTTGATTATGCTCAGCCTGAATCTCATTTTGATTACAGTCGCTTACCCCGTGTACTTTGAGGGTAAACAGTTGACTGAAGGGTAAGAATGACTCCAATTGGAGTTGAATCTGGCGCAATGAACGACTGGGGAAAAAGGATTTTGAAATGGACATGGATGGCGTCAACGAAAACGAATTTGTGTCCGGTAATGAAG
The DNA here is from genome assembly GCA_043785125.1 of Bacteroidia bacterium. Taxonomy (GTDB): domain Bacteria; phylum Bacteroidota; class Bacteroidia; order Cytophagales; family Cyclobacteriaceae; genus ELB16-189. Next base: position 50,940 of record JAYVXP010000180.1, on the reverse strand, counting down.
AATCCAATTTTTCATCAAAGTTGAGCACGAGCGCATTTTGGTGAATCGGCACGACACTTAAAAGCTTGGGTCCGGTTCGATCCGGTTTGCGGGCATAAGCTGAATTTTGCTTTCCGGGTGTCCCTCCCAATGGATCTTCAGAGGCGGTCCAATTCTCTTCTTCACCGCACGGGTTATTCGGGTCAATCAGTTCGAGCGTCCAACCACCGTTTTCTTTGTCGGTATCACCATACCAGGCCAGGGAATAATTCAGCGAGTCAATGGTACGCCCGTCCATACTTTTCAAGGTGAGGGTATCGCTTTCATTGTTGAGCGTCAGAAAACCAGAAGTATGGATTATGTTTCCAAAAGAAGCATACTGTTGCGCGGAGGATGGAGCAGTAACAATCCAATACTGTAATGGCAATATAACTTGTGGAGGAAAGACAACGGTTGAAGTACCATCCGAAAGTTTCCATCCGGAAACATCAATCGCATTAGCGCTGCGGTTGTACAGTTCGATGAATTCCGTGTTGGGTAATCCAATTTGAGGAACGGGATCAGGAAAAAATTCCGTGATAATAACATCTTTTGCTTGGAGCGGAGAGGAATGAAAAAAAAGGAATGGCAATTGGGTTGTGATCATCATGTTCCCTGCAAGGTCTTTTACATCGCTGACCGTAAGTTGATTCTGGATGCCGTTGGAAAAATTGCCGCTGAAGACGAGGTTCACAATATGGTTGTCCGGCTGAAGCGTGGCAGTTTGAGGATTACCCAAACCGTTGTTGGCTGAATAATGGAGGGCGGATTCTACAGAAGTTTGGTCCAGAGATTCAGAGAAACTCAAGGCAACAGCGTTAAGGGAAAGCACCTTAATGGAATCAAATACGGGTAGCGTAGTATCGGTTTTATGTGGTCCTGCATAGACGTCATCGAAGTAGAACTTGCTAGCGTTACTCGCGGTGTAAATGCAGAATAAGCCAAAAAATGAAGAATTTGAATAGGTTTGATCGGTTCCGGTAGCCTCTAGTTCAAAGCTGGTTCCTCCGGCATAATCTATCCAAAGTTCCCAAAGTCCTGCCTCATTTCGAAGTACTTTTATCCTTAACGCGAAGGCGGTGGCAATCCCTCCATCTCGGGCGCGGCAAACCGAAGAGCTCACCAAGCCTGTCTGCTTAAATAATTGAACCGCATCGTTCGACCCGGCCTCGCCAAATTGGAGATAATATCCGTTGAGCGGTTTTGTAAGATTGGATTCATTACTGGTCAGATAAACCCTTCCATAATTGCTTACGGATGATGAGAAAGTTTGCTTCACATAAATCTGCCATTCAAAATTATCCAACGAGGTAACTAGAAATGGGGTAGATATAAAGGACAGATCCGCAACAGAGTTATTCAGTTGAAGTTGCCGGGCGGCGTTGATGATAAACTGATTTGTTAATCCTGACCAGGCTGGATCAGAAAAGTTTCCATCCGAGAAATTGTCCTGAAGCTGGGCAAACGACATTCCCGAATAGAAAAAGAAGATCAATTTGAATCCATAATTTTTCATATACGTCTTATCAAAAAGATTAATTTTGCATTCCTTAAAATCAATGTTACTATGAAACTAGCAATTATTGGAGCGACCGGACTCGTTGGTCAGGAAATCCTTACAGTTCTGGCAGAGCGGAGTTTTGAATTTGATGAATTGTATCTGGTGGCCTCGGCCAAATCAGTGGGTCAGAAATTGAAGTTTAAGAATAAGGAATATGCTATTCAAAGCATGGAAGCGGTTTGTAAGCTGGCACCGGACATTGCCATTTTCTCTGCCGGAGGAGGCACGTCATTGGAATGGGCGCCTCGCTTTGCCGAGATGGGAACGATCGTCATTGACAATTCTTCCGCCTGGCGTATGGATCCCTCAAAGAAACTGGTGGTGCCGGAGATCAACGGGCATGTGCTGAAAATTGATGACCGCATTATTGCCAATCCCAATTGCAGCACCATTCAGATGGTGATGGCACTTGCACCGCTCCATGTAAAATATAAATTGAAACGCATTGTTGTTTCAACCTATCAATCTGTCACCGGTACCGGAAAGGATGCAGTACAACAAATGATGGAAGAACGCAAAGGCATAACCGGTGGTATGAAAGTGTATCCACACCGGATCGATATGAATGCCCTCCCCCACATTGATGTGTTCCTGGACAATGGTTACACAAAAGAGGAGATGAAAATGGTGCATGAAACCCACAAAATACTTGAGGATCAGAGCATTGGAGTGACGTCAACTACGGTGCGCATACCCACCATAGGCGGTCATTCTGAAGCGGTGAATGCAGAATTTTATCGTGATTTCGATCTGGCAGAAGTGCGGGAGATTTTAGAAAACACACCCGGTGTAATCGTACAGGATGATGTCAAGAACAATGTTTATCCGATGCCGATCAATTCACAAGGTAAGGATGAAGTATTTGTAGGTCGTTTGCGTAGAGACGATTCACAGCCACGCACATTGAACATGTGGATTGTTGCTGACAATCTTCGAAAAGGTGCAGCCACGAACGCAGTACAGATTGCAGAATTTTTGGTGGAGAAGAGCCTGGTTGTCTAGTGGAGTATCATGCCAATAAATCCCAATTCGAATATTATTTGCGAAGAGCGATTGACGAATTGAGAGTTCCGAATTGAGTTGTGAACGGTGAGTTGTGAGGGGTTAGCTTTGAGGTTCGGGGGTAATTACTACAGGGCTCCATTTTCCTAGGCAGATTAGGTTCTACACCTTTATTCTGCGAAAATCTGCGAGATCTGCGTGAGAAAGGGAATTCAATCGCAAAGGACAAGTTCCTGACGCAACGGTTGAAAGTAATTTTAATTACTCAAGTTCATTTTATCATAAATGGACCAGATGGAAGCCATTCCGGCATGCCCTCCGTTTTGGTAAACCCTGGATCGCAGTTGGTGTTAATGCCATTTGGCTTTACCTTTGCGGAAACAAAACTCAAAAAACGAATGCAAAGTTTTAAAAAATTTATACCCTGGATTATTCTGGGTATCCTGGTGTTGTGGGGCGTTTCTGCCTACAACGGATTGGTCAATAAGGAACAAGAAGTAAACCGCACATGGGCCGATGTGGAGTCTGATTATCAACGCAGGATGGACCTGATACCCAATCTGGTTAATACGGTAAAGGGATATGCGAACTTTGAAAAAGAAACTTTAATTGGAGTTACCCAGGCACGTGCCAGCGCTTCTCAGGTAAAGTTGGATGTTTCCAACTTAACTCCTGATAAAATTGCGCAATTCCAACAAGCACAGGATGGTGTGAGCTCGGCTCTTTCACGTTTGTTGGTTACCGTCGAGAAATATCCTGACTTGAAAGCCAACCAAAACTTTTTGGATTTGCAATCGCAATTGGAAGGAACCGAAAATCGGATTTCCGTTTCGCGCAAAAGATTTAATGAAGCCGTGGGAACCTTCAATGTATCGGTGAGAAGTTTTCCAGGCAATCTGATTGCTATGATTGGTGGATTTAAAGAAAAAGGCTTCTTCAAATCTGCTGCCGGTGCCGAAAAAGCGCCTGAGGTAAAATTCTGATCGCGTCAATTGATCTCATAAAAAAAGCCTCGCAATAACGAGGCTTTTTTTTTGTGAAAGCAATTATGCTTTTTTCACTTCCCGGTTTTCATAACTTTCAATGACGTCGCCCATTTTCATGTCAGCAAAGTTTTTGATGCTGATACCACAATCAAATCCCGCCTTCACTTCTGAAGCATCGTCCTTGAATCTTTTCAGAGCGGTCATTTCACCGGAGTAAACCACAATTCCATCGCGGATAAGACGAATCGGATTGTTGCGTTTTACGTAACCCTCGGTCACCATACATCCTGCAACCGTACCTACTTTGGTGATCTTGAAAACTTCACGGATCTCAGCATTGCCCACGATCACTTCCTCCATTTCCTTCTCCAGCATACCTTCCATGGCTGCTTTTACATCATTGATTGCATCGTATATGATCGAATAAAGTCGGATTTCAATTTCTTCGTTGTCGGCCACCTTGCGCGCAGAAGGCGAAGGGCGCACCTGAAAACCAACAATCACCGCATCGGAAGCGGAGGCCAGCAAGACATCCGATTCGGAAATCTGGCCTACTCCTTTATGGATAATACTGACCTGTATTTTGGGTGTGGAAAGCTTCAATAATGAGTCAGAAAGGGCTTCTACCGATCCATCCACATCGCCCTTAACAATGACGTTCAGTTGTTTAAATGAACCAATGGCCAATCGCCTGCCGATTTCGTCCAGGGTAATATGTTTTTTGGTCCGAATGCTTTGTTCGCGTATGATCTGACCCCGTTTATTGGCTACTTCACGCGCTTCACGGTCGGTTGCCATGATAGAGAATTTCTCACCTGCCTGTGGAGCGCTGTCAAGGCCAAGGACCACAACAGGAGTTGAAGGACCCACTTCAATAACCTTTTTGCCGGTATCATCATACATCGCCTTTACGCGGCCATAGTTCGAGCCGGCAAGCATGATGTCTCCGATATGCAGTGTTCCTGCTTGTACCATGACGGTAGCAACATAGCCACGGCCTTTGTCTAAGGAAGCTTCGATGATTGAACCGGATGCCGGTTTATCGGGATTGGCTTTGAGGTTAAGTATTTCGGCTTCCAGGAGTACTTTTTCAAGCAGCTCATCAATCCCTTTTCCACTCTTGGCGGAAATTTCCTGACACTGGTATTTGCCACCCCATTCTTCAACAAGGATATTATTTTTTGAAAGCGACTCGCGGATTTTATCAGGATTGGCCGTCGACTTATCTACTTTATTGATGGCAATGACAATGGGAACACCGGCCACTTGCGCATGATTGATGGCCTCCTTGGTTTGGGGCATCACATCGTCGTCTGCTGCGACAACGATAATTGCAATATCGGTAAGCTTCGCTCCGCGGGCACGCATGGCGGTAAATGCTTCGTGGCCCGGGGTGTCAAGGAATGCAATTTTTTGCTCCCGCTTGGTCATTACATTATACGCTCCGATGTGCTGGGTAATACCCCCCGCTTCGGAGGCCGTTACTTTGGTGTTCCGGATATAATCGAGCAATGAAGTCTTACCATGATCCACATGCCCCATAATGGTAACAATGGGTGCGCGGGGCTTAAGGTCTTCTTCGGGTTCTTGTTCCTGTGCTTCTTCTTCCTCTTCTTCCGTGCTGGCGAATTGAACATCGTATCCAAATTCGTCGGCAATAACGGTTATGGCTTCTGCATCCAACCGTTGATTAATGGAAACAAACATGCCCAGTCCAAGGCAGGTGGAGATGACATCGTTGACAGACACATTCATCATGGAGGCCAAGTCATTGGCTGAAATAAACTCCGTAACCTTTAGCGTCTTGGAGTCTTCCTGTTCCTGTTGCAGACGTACTTCCTCTGCATCGGATACCGACTGTCTTTTTTCGCGACGGTATTTTGCGCCGCTGAATTTTTTACCACCGCCACTCAGTTTTGCAAGTGTAGCGCGGATTTGATCCTGTATTTCTTTCTCTGTGGGTTCTGCTTTTTGAGTCCGCGGGAGTAAAGGTCTTTTTGGACCCGGTCCTGCCCCTGTGCTGCGCTTATTTTCATTGGGAGAAATGATTCTTTTGCGCGGACGTTTCTTCTGTTCGTTTCGAAGGTCCGACGATGCAACCGGTTGGTCTTTTTTCTTTTCAACGGGCAACTCTATCCGATCTACAACTTTCAATCCCTGTAGACGGTCGGCTTTGGCTTTTATCAATTCCTGCTCAGGTTGTTTTTCAACAACAGGAATGGGTTCTTCTTTCTTTTCTGGAATTTCTACAACCGGTGCGGTTTCGACTTTCTTCTTTTCTTTTTCAAGATCAATCTTGCCGATGACTTTGATCCCCTCCAGCTTTGGCTTTTCGCGTTCTACTTTTTCGGGCTTTGGCTCTTCCTTGGATTTAATTTCTTTCGAGCCAAGGTTCTTGATCATGATGCGCTCTTCTTCCTCAATTTTCTTGCGGTGCGCTTCTGCTTCGGATCCAATCGTTACGTTGTCGCCGTGTTTTGCTCCAATATTCAAACTCGAAGCTTCGAGTTTTTCTGACGCAGAAGTGGCATACTCCTTGGAGAGCATGACAAACTGCTCAGGGGTCAGCTTGGCATTGGGATTGTTTTCAACGACAAAGCCTTTCTTAGCCAAAAACTCCAAAATGGTATTATGGCCCACATTGAGCTTTCGCGAAGCTTGACCTAACCGTATCATTTTCTCTTCTACCACAGTGCTTGCTTAACCGGATTTCCCGGATTTAATCCTTTCATTCCCCACTTATTGACCCAAAATAGGCCGTAAAAATGCAGAAATTTGGCTTCATCGCCTTTACCTATATCGAAATAAATTGTTATTCAAATTCTTTTTTCAGGACGTTTAAGACCAATTCCACGGTTTCTTCCTCTAAGTCCGTCCGGCGTACCAGCTCTTCTTTGTTCAGATTGAGAACGCTCTTGGCAGAATCCAGACCGATCCGCTTGAGCTCATCTATCACCCAGCTTTCAATTTCGTCTGAGAATTCATCCAGATCCACATCCTCCTCCTGGGTTCCATCGGTTTCGCGGAATACATCGATTTCCATCCCGACGAGCCGGCTGGCCAGGCGGATATTCAACCCGCCCTTGCCGATGGCAAGCGACACTTGGTCGGGGCGTAAATGAACCGACACGCGGCCATTTTCTTTATCAATCTTAATGCTTGTGATCTTGGCCGGGCTCAACGACCTTGAAATGTAGAGCTCCAGATTTTCAGTATAATTGATTACGTCAATGTTTTCATTTTGCAATTCCCGCACAATGGCGTGGATGCGTGAGCCTTTCATTCCTACACAGGCTCCAACGGGGTCGATCCGGTCATCATAAGATTCCACAGCCACTTTGGCTCGTTCGCCGGGCTCGCGTACGACCTTTTTGATGGTGATCAAACCATCATAGACTTCGGGTACTTCCTGTTCGAAAAGCCTTTCCAGGAAAACCGGTGAAGCGCGCGAGAGAATAATTTTTGGGGTGCCATTGACCATTTCCACTTTGTGAACGATGGAACGAACTGTTTCCCCTTTCCGGTAACGGTCCTTTGGAATTTGCTCACTCCGTGGAATAGAGATTTCGTTTCCTTCGGCATCGGTGAGTAGGACTTCCCGGCTCAGCAATTGGTAGACCTCGCCGGAAATAATTTCTCCTACGATGTCTTTGTATTTTTGAAAAATGATGTCTTTTTCCAGGTCTTTTACTTTTTGTAAAAGCGTTTGCCGTGCTGTCGTCACCGCCCTGCGACCAAAGTCTTCCAGGTGAATTTCTTCAGCCACTTCTTCGCCCACTTCAAAATCGGGTTCGATTTTCTTGGCTTCGGTAAGGCTGATCTTGTCGTGTTCCCAGATGTCTTCAGAGTCGTCATCAACGATTTCGCGGAAGCGCCAGATCTCCAGATCGCCCTTGTCTGCATTCACGATAATATCAAAGTTGTCGTCGGTGACGTACTTTTTTCGGATCATATTGCGGAAGACGTCTTCCAGTATCCGAATCATTGTCGGACGGTCGATGTTCTTTTGCTTGGCAAAGTCAGCAAACGATTCGATGAGTGTTGTGGTATCCATCATGGCGCCAAAAATTTATTTAAACGAAATTTGTACAATGGCTCTTTCAATTTCAGAAATCGGCAACTCGGTTTTCCGGAGTTCTTTTTTCTTTCCTTCTTTTATTTCCTGTTCCAGGGCGATGGTCTCTTCCGCGACTGCTACCAGTTTCCCGTTTTCGACCCTTTTATCTTTTAATTGGACCTTCAAATCGCGTCCGATATTCTTAACATATTGACGCTTTAGTTTCAATGGATGCTCCAATCCCGGAGTAGTCACCTCTAACGTAAACCCTTCATCCATCACTCCTTGCTCTTCCAGCAATTTCAAAAGTCCGCGACTGACCAGGGCGCAATCTTCAATGGTTATCGCCTGATCTCCATCCAAAATAACCGTTACTTTTTTCGGGCCATTTTTTGAAGAAACGATTACATCCAGGAGAAACTGGTTCTCACCCGAAAGCGCTTGCTGGGCCAGATTGGCAATCTTTTCGTTCAAAATCATAAAGTATCGATAATAAAAGAGGGGACTTTCGGTCCCCTCTTAATCGAATTCAATCAGAAGATGACCCAAAGGTAAATCATTTTTACTTTATCGCAAAATTGTGTGTTATTTGGTAGTGGGTCAGTTTGAAAAAATCCGGAAGAGAATGAGGGTCATTTGTGTTTTAGTAATGGGAAGTACGCTGTTGTTTTCATGCAGTGGAGATCAGAAAAAAAACGTAAGTTCAGATCAGCCCGTGCGGGTAGTGAAAGTTCCTGAGTTCAATGGAGATTCGGCTTATTTTTTTGTTGAAAAACAAGTAAAGTTTGGACCGCGCGTCCCCAATTCGGCGGCGCACCGTGAAACCGGAGATTATCTTATTGCGCAATTCAAAAAGGATGGCGCTGGCGTTACGGTACAGGAGTTTGAAGCAACGACGTTTGACAACCATCGGCTAAAATTGCGAAACATAATCGCCAGTTTTAATCCGGAAAAACAAAAAAGAATTTTGTTGACAGCCCACTGGGACACGCGGCCGTTTGCAGATAAAGATTTAACAAAAAAAGATGCACCGTTTGATGGCGCCAACGATGGAGCAAGCGGTGTTGGAATTCTTCTTGAAGTGGCGCGACACCTCGGAAAAAACCCGGCCGCGGCAGGGGTTGATATTATCCTTTTTGATGGGGAAGACTGGGGCGAAAAAGATGGCGAGGCTCGCCAGAATACCCCTGAGGGTCTGGATTCTTGGTGGTGCCTCGGCTCGCAATATTGGGCCAGGCATAAGCATAAGGCAAACTATTCCGCATATTATGGAATTTTATTGGACATGGCAGGCGCAAAAGGCTCGCGTTTTTTTCGGGAAGGTACTTCGCTGGAATATGCACCAAAAATTGTTGAGAAGGTTTGGAATACCGCTGAACGACTGGGCTTCTCTAATTATTTTGTAAAGCAAAATGAAGGAGCAATCACCGACGATCATCTTTATGTAAATGAAATTGCCAAAATTCCAATGATCGACATTGTCCATTACCAGCCGGGGATCGGCTACTTTGGCGATTACCATCACACTACGAAAGACAACATGAGCATTATCAGTAAAGAGACACTCGACGTTGTGGGCGTGGTATTGTTGAATGTTGTCTATTATGAGGAGTGACCGTGACAGTTAATTGAGGCCTGATCGCCATTTCAATCTTGAAAATCCATCAATCCCTTTAATCATGATCAAGACCATTTACCTCAGATAAGATTGAAAATCTTTGTGTTCACGATTGTATAAATCTTCTCGTGGAAGGCGCTTGAAATAATCATAGGTAATCTTCAATCCTTCACTTCTTGAAACCTTTGGCTTCCAACCCAGAATTTCTGTGGCTTTGGTGATATCCGGTTGACGCTGTTTTGGGTCATCTTTTGGTAAATCACGGTATACAATTTTTTGTTTTGTTCCAGTCAGTTTTACAATTTCCTCAGCAAAATCGCGAATCGTGATTTCGTCAGGGTTTCCAATGTTGACCGGATAGGCATAGTCGGACATAAGCAATCGGTAAATACCTTCGATCAGATCATCAACATAACAGAATGATCGCGTTTGAGCACCATCTCCAAAAATGGTTAAATCTTCTCCGCGCAATGCCTGGCCAATAAAAGCGGGAAGGACGCGGCCATCGTTGAGGCGCATCTTGGGTCCGTAGGTATTGAATATTCTTACGATCCGGGTTTCCAAACCGTGGTACGTGTGATAGGCCATCGTAATGGCTTCTTGAAATCGCTTGGCTTCATCGTAAACCCCGCGTGGACCCACCGGGTTAACGTTGCCATAATATTCTTCTGTTTGAGGATGTACTTTAGGATCACCATAGACTTCCGAGGTGGAGGCGACCAGTATTCTGGATTTTTTACTGCGCGCCAATCCCAGCAAATTATGCGTCCCCAACGATCCCACCTTCAGGGTTTGAATGGGAATTTTCAGATAGTCTATCGGGCTTGCCGGTGAAGCGAAATGAAGAATGAAATGCAACTCACCGGGAACGTGTACAAATTTTGAAACATCGTGATGATAAAACTCAAAATCGGGATGCTTGAAAAGGTGTTCAATGTTGCGAAGATCGCCGGTTATCAGATTGTCCATGGCGATGACCTGAAATCCTTCTTTGATAAACCGGTCGCATAAATGGGAGCCGAGAAACCCGGCACCGCCTGTGATCAACAATCTTTTTTTAACCATAAATTGTTTCGCGGCCAATGCTGTAGTAGGTAAATCCCAATTCCCGCATCAATCCGAGGTCGTATAAATTTCGTCCGTCAAAAATTACTTTTGATTTGATTTCCCTGACCAATCTTTCAAAATCCGGCGCGCGGTATTCCGGCCATTCTGTAGAAATAAATAGGGCATCCGCATCGCGTAATACCGAGTAGGGGCCATCGCAAAATTCGATCCGCTCACCAAAACTTTTCTTTACGTTAGGCATCGCTTCCGGGTCGTGGACTTTCACATGAACGCCTTCTTTGAGCAGTTCTTCAATATTATAAAGTGAAGGCGCTTCGCGAATATCGTCGGTATGCGGTTTAAAGGAGAGACCCCAAATCGCAATGGTTTTACCTTTCAGACTTCCAAAATGCTTTTTCATGCGTGGAAGCAAGGCTGTCTTCTGTATTTCATTCACCTCCATCACTGACTTGAGAATCTTGAAGTCGTAACCGGTATCACTGGCAGATTTTTCGAGCGCCTGAACATCCTTGGGAAAGCAACTTCCACCATATCCAATCCCGGCAAATAAAAATCGCTTGCCGATCCGGGAATCCGTACCCATGCCAATTCTCACGGCATCAATATCTGCACCTAAACGCTCGCATAGATTTGCAATCTCATTCATGAAAGTAATCTTGGTGGCGAGAAAAGAGTTGGCAGCATATTTGGTCAACTCGGCCGATCGCTCATCCATAAAAATGACCGGGTTTCCTTGCCGGACAAATGGGGCGTACAGTGCTTCGATCAGTTTGCGTGCACGAGGAGATCGCGTTCCAATAACAACCCGTTCGGGTTTCATAAAATCATCCACCGCTACACCTTCTCTCAAGAATTCAGGATTTGAGACTACATCAAATTCACCTTTTGATTTCTCCCGTATTTTTGCGGCTACCTTTTCGGATGTTCCAACGGGCACCGTACTCTTATCGATCACAACAACATATTCGGAGATGAGACCCCCTAGGTCTTCGGCTACTTTGAGAATATACTTCAAGTCAGCCGAGCCATCCTCTCCAGGAGGTGTGGGTAACGCCAAAAAAATAATTTTTGCATCCCTTATTCCTTCCGCTAATTGCGTTGTAAAAAATAGTCGCCCTTCCTTCTGATTGCGGTGAAAAAAAACATCCAACCCGCGTTCATAAATTGGGATGATACCCTTATTCAGATTTTCAATTTTTTGCTGGTCAATGTCGACGCAGGTAACAGTATTTCCTGTTTCCGCAAAACATGTTCCTGTTACCAATCCAACATAGCCGGTACCGATGACAGCAATCTTCATCTTTATTCGTTTTAGCCCGCAAAAATAGCCCTTTCATGTTTAAAGTAGGTTGAAAAATTAATTATCTTAACAAACTAACATTCGTTTGGAACAATTTATTTTATTGGTATATTTACCCCCATTAAAATTTTTGCTGGTTATGGAATTGATGACGGAACAAGGATCGGGTATTGGTTTTGACGAAACAGAGAACCAAAGAATGATCGCGCAAATGATCAAGGACTTTGGAGAGCGTGAAATCGTACCCAAAAGAATGGAGTGGGATGAGCAGCAGATTTTTCCGGTTGAACTTTTCAAAAAAATGGGAAAGCTTGGATTGATGGGTGTGCTGGTTCCGGAAGAATATGGCGGAGCGGGTTTCGGTTATCTTGAATACGTAACCGTCATTTCAGGAGTGTCGAGGATAGATGGGTCAATTGGTCTTTCAGTGGCAGCGCATAATTCTCTCTGCACCGGACATATTCTTCAATTTTGTAATGAGGAGCAAAAACGCCATTACCTTCCCAAGCTTGCCACCGCAGAATGGATTGGTGCCTGGGGATTAACGGAGCCCAACACGGGTTCGGATGCAGGGAATATGAGAACAGTTGCGATAAAAGACGGGGACCATTACGTGCTCAATGGTGCAAAGAATTTTATCACCCATGGCAAATCCGGAGATGTTGCGGTGGTGATTGCCCGAACTGGAGAATTAGGCGATTCACATGGCATGACTGCTTTCATTGTGGATCGCGGCGCCCCGGGGTTTACGGCAGGAAAAAAAGAAAACAAACTCGGCATGAGGGCATCCGAAACAGCGGAGATGATTTTTACGGATTGCCGTGTGCATAAGAGACAGATGATAGGCAAAGAAGGAGAAGGATTTGTTCAGTCGCTAAAGGTATTGGATGGGGGAAGAATATCGATCGCAGCGTTGAGTTTGGGAATTGCAGAGGGTGCGTTTGAAGCAGCGCTGAATTATTCCAAAGAACGGCATCAGTTCAATAAACCCATTTCAAGTTTCCAGGGGATTTCCTTCAAACTGGCCGACATGGCCACCAAGATCGAAGCCGCCAGATTGCTTACCTTCCGTGCAGCAGACATGAAAAACAAAGGGCAAAATGTGAACAAAGAATCGGCAATGGCCAAGCTTTATGCTTCGGAAATTGCCGTTGAGGTGGCCAATGAGGGCGTACAGATTTTTGGGGGGTATGGCTATATAAAAGATTTTCCGGCTGAAAAGTACTACAGGGACGCTAAGCTCTGCACCATTGGGGAAGGGACCTCTGAAATACAGAAATTGGTGATTTCACGAGCAATTTTGAAGTAACATTTGCAGAATTAGTTGAAAGTGGGCTATATTTGCAGCCCTAACTGAATAAGCATGCTGATTATCAATGTAAAGGAAAACGAGTCGATCGACAAAGCGCTGAAGCGCTTCAAGAAGAAATTTGAAAAAACAGGTGTTTTGAAAGAACTCCGTGCGCGTACATCGTTTGAAAAACCCTCTGTAGCACGAAGAAGCGAAATTATCCATGCTGCTTATCGCCAAAGGCAATACGTAGCCGAAAACTATTAACTGATATTCTCCTGCTAAAGGATTGACATTTCGTCAACATATCCCCGCTGGGTCTTTCCCGGAGGGGATTTTTTTTTTATATTGCTTGCAGTTGGATTGTGGAAAATGGTAGAATCCTTTCTGAAATATATCCAGTTTGAAAAGCGGTTTAGTCCCCACACCGTTCTTTCTTACCAGACCGACCTACAACAGTTTGGTGATTTTCTAAAACAAACCTATTCCGAAGAAAAGCCTGAGTCAGCCAACTATGGTATGGTACGCTCCTGGGTAGTTCAACTCGTCGAGGCTGATCGCGATGCCCTATCCATCAATCGAAAAATTGCATGCCTCCGCTCGTTCTACAAATTTCTGATGCGACGCGAAGTGATCGGTAAAGATCCGATGGTCAAAATACGGGTTTTGAAAACCAGCAAAAAATTGCCGCACTTTGTGAAGGAAAATGATATGGTGAATGTGCTTGATCATCATACGGACTTCACCGATGATCATGCCGGTTTACGTGATCGAATCATCCTTGAGCTTTTGTATGGTACCGGAATGCGTTTATCGGAGTTGATCAATCTTAAAGAGTCCCAGATTGATTTGACCCTTCGAACGGTCAAAGTTTTGGGGAAAAGAAACAAGGAAAGGGTGATCCCTTTTTCCACGGGTCTCGTTTCACTGATAGAAAGCTATCGGAGGGCGAAGAAGAAGGAAGTGGAAGCTAAAGTTCATCCTTATTTATTGGTTACTGATCAGGGAGATAAACTCTATCCGATGATGGTTCAGCGGATGGTAAAGAAGTACTTAAATAAGTTTACCTCAGTTGAAAAATGCAGCCCGCACGTGCTAAGGCACACTTATGCTACCCATTTACTTAATAAAGGTGCTGAGATCAATGCGGTAAAAGACCTGCTCGGGCACAGCAGTCTGGCAGCTACTCAAGTTTATACTCACAATTCGATGGACAAACTGAAGAAGGTTTTTGATCAAGCTCATCCGAAAGCCTGACCGCTAATGGAAGTTATGTTTCTGATTCCGCTGGTATAACGATGAAAAAACCAATGTATAAACCAATGCCTATGACGAATTAAAGAATTAATGAGTTGACCTTCCCCGGGGGTTCAAATCAGGAGGGGACCGTTCTATGTTTTACTTTTAAATACTATTTTTTATGAGACTACAAGTTCATTCCATTCATTTCAATGCCGACCGCAAACTCATCGACTTCATTCAAAACAAGATTGACAAACTGGAAACGTTTTATGACCGGTTGGTAGATGGAGAGGTCTTTCTCCGGATAAATAACGAAGGCATCGATAACAAAACCGTAGAGATAAAACTAAAGGTCCCGGGCAATCAATTGTTTGCCAAAGAACATGCGCGCTCATTTGAAGCCGCGACCGATCTGGCAACCGAAGCGCTCCGAACGCAATTGAAAAAATTCAAAACGAAAATTAAGAAAGGCAGAGTTTGAAATATACACCAACAATAAAAAGGGCTCCGATCGGAGCCCTTTCTGTTTATTTTATTTTGAAAGCCTTTTTCACAGCTTCAACATAGTCGAGTTTTTCCCAGGGGAAGAGTTCCACAGTAACTTTCTTCTCATTTTTCCTTCCTTTATTGAAGATCTTTTCAACGATTTTTGGTTCCCGCCCCATGTGACCATACGCGGCGGTTTCAGAATAAATAGGGGTACGCAGATTGAAGCGTTTTTCAATAAAATAGGGGCGCATATCAAAGATAGTGGCGATCTTGGTTGAGATTTCACCATCCGTCATCTTCAGTTTAGATGTTCCGTAAGTGTTGACATAAAGACCTACCGGACGCGCCACGCCGATGGCATAGGCCACCTGGACAAGCACTTCATCGCAAACCCCGGCAGCGACCAAATTCTTGGCAATATGACGGGTCGCATAAGCCGCAGAACGATCCACTTTAGAGGGGTCTTTTCCTGAGAATGCGCCTCCACCATGGGCACCTTTTCCGCCATAGGTATCAACAATAATCTTCCTTCCAGTAAGCCCGGTATCTCCATGCGGTCCGCCAATCACAAATTTTCCCGTGGGATTTACAAAATATTGAATGTCGTCGTTGAATAATTTCTGAACACGCTTGGGAAGCTTTTTCATTACGCGTGGTACGAGAATGTTGATCACATCTTCCTTGATGGTCTTGAGCATCACCGCATCTTTGTCAAAGTCATCGTGTTGGGTGGAAACAACAATCGCATCAATTCGCTGAGGTTTATTATCGTCGCTGTATTCAATGGTCACTTGTGATTTGGCATCAGGACGTAAGTAAGTCATCACCTTGCCTTCTTTGCGAATGGCAGAGAGTTCGCGCAGTAAAAGATGCGCCACCTCCAGCGGGAGAGGCATGTAAGTGTCGGTTTCATTTGTAGCATAGCCAAACATCATACCCTGATCGCCGGCACCCTGGTCCTCTTTTTTTCTCCGCTCAACACCTTGGTTAATATCCGGTGATTGTTCATGAATTGCAGAAAGAATGCCACACGAGTTGGCCTCAAACATGTATTCACTTTTGGTGTACCCAATTTTCTTGATCACCTCGCGTGCAATGTCCTGAACGTCGAGGTAGGCTTCAGATTTCACTTCGCCAGCCAGCACCACCTGACCCGTAGTTACCAGCGTTTCACAAGCAACTTTGGAATTGGGGTCATAGGCGAGGAAATAATCAATCAGGGCATCGGATATCTGGTCGGCAACTTTATCGGGGTGACCTTCAGAAACCGATTCGGAGGTAAATAGATAGGGCATGGATCAATAATTAATTTTGATAAGGGCGCAAATTTAATCAGGATTTAGAGATTTCAAGGAGATTCTCTTGAATTCCACCATTTATGCGAGAAACAAGAAAATGGCCGGTGCTTTCGGCAATTCCACCGTTTCCCTTTTCCAATCCCTTACTTTTTTGGACGTGATTTTTTCCCGGGTAGAAGTCAGTTCCAAAGCAATGCAAAGCGTGGTGTCGGGTTGAAGGTTGACCATCAGGTTTTGCAGCAGGCCCTTGTTGCGATAGGGGGTTTCGATGAATATTTGTGTTTGATTTTTTAGCCGGGACTCGCGCTCCAATTCTTGAATGGATTTGGTTGCTTCCTTTGATTCAATGGGAAGATATCCGTGAAAGGCAAAGTGTTGACCGTTTAATCCCGATGCCATTAGCGCCAGCAAAATGGATGAGGGACCCACCAATGGGATGACCTGAATATTATTTTGATGTGCAAAGTGTACTGCCAAAGCCCCGGGATCCGCCACACCGGGACATCCCGCTTCGGAAATAACGCCGACGTCATTTCCATCTATTAATGGTTTGATCAATTCGGACAACTCACTTTCTTTTGTGTCTTTATTCAGCGTTTCAAAATGCAAGGCCTCAATAGTTTCAAAGATTTTCAGACTGCTGAAATACCGCCTTGCGGTGCGAACGTCTTCTGCAAGGAAATACCGAATGCCTTTCAAAGCTTTCAGAACGTGAGGGGGGATGACATCCAACTGGGTTCCTTCAGCAACAACATTGGGGATGAGGTACAACTTTCCCTGATTCTTCATCCTTTTGGATCTATAAAGTCGAGTACGGTCTTCGCAAATTCAGCCGGTTTTTCGGCTTGTACCCAATGACCAGTGTCCAGGGTGGTCAATTGGGCATGGATAAATATTTTTTTGATTTCCTTTTCATCCCTGGCTTCAAAATAATGTGAACGCGATCCCAAAATAAATAGTGTGGGTTTTGCAAAGCTCCCAGGGTATTGCATGCCGACACCCAATTCTTCAATGTGTTCATCGATGGCTTTGACATTAATTTTCCATTCAAATCCTCCTCCGCTTTTTCGGGAAAGGTTTTTGAGCAGAAACTGACGCTCACTGGCATCGGGCACATATTGTTGCAGGATGGATTCGGCTTCGGTTCTTGAAGTAAGTCGGTCAAGGGGGAGATATTTCAAACCTTTCAAAATGTGCTCATGGTGGATGGGGTAAGCCTTTGGTACAATGTCCACGACTATTAATTTATCGATTTCTTCCGGATAGCGGACCGCAAAATTCATGGCAGTCTTCCCACCCAAAGAATGCCCAAGAATGACTGGGTTCTTCACCCCCTGATCCTGAACAAATTCATGAAGGTCTTCGGTCAGGAGCTTGTAGTTAAAATCATCGCTGTGTGGAGATTGCCCGTGATTCCGTTGGTCAAGCAAATAAACTTTGTGCGGTTTGTCAAATAGTTTGGCAACGGTAAACCAATTATCAGAAGAGCCAAAAAGGCCATGAAGGATGACGAGCGGTTTGCCCTGTCCCGATTCGCGGAAGAACAATTTCATAATGCCAAGATACTGGGAAAAAGCATTCGTGATATATTTGCTCCACGGCGGCCACAAAAGACAATGGCTGACCTTAATTGTTTATATCGCATGATGGAATTATCAAATGGGACTTATACTATCCAGGGCCTGGAAGTGACGGCGCTTTGCCAGCAATTTGGCACACCCGTATATGTTTACGACGGACAAAAAATCATCGATCAACTGAAAAGTCTGAAAAATGCCTTTTCCGAAACCGGTGTCCGGGTTCAATTTGCTGCTAAGGCGCTTACCAATATCTCCATTCTGAAGTTGTTAAAGAGAAATGGAGCTGGGGTTGATGTGGTTTCCATCAATGAGGCCAGGCTGGCAGTGCGTGCCGGATTTTTACCTCAGGAGATCATGTATACACCCAATTGCGTAGCCTTTGAAGAAATTGTAGAAGGTGTTGAAATGGGGTTGAACATCAATCTTGACAACCTTTCCATGCTTGAAAAATTTGGTCAAAAATATGGAGGGAGTTATCCATGCGGCGTGAGACTCAACCCCCACATCATGGCAGGAGGTAATTACAAAATATCCACCGGACATAGCAATTCAAAGTTTGGTATCTCGGTCTATCAACTTCCGCAGATCATGCAGATAGCGGAACAACATCGCATTGTTATTAACGGACTTCATATTCACACCGGTTCGGAGATCACCGAAACCGAAGTTTTTCTGAAGATGGCAGAAATCCTGTTTGGCATTGCGCGTGACTTTCCCGCACTGAAGTTCATCGACTTTGGCGGGGGTTTTAAAGTAGCCTACAAGGAGGGTGATATGGTGACCAATGTTTATGATCTGGGTTTGAAACTGAGTAAATCTTTCAAAGAGTTTTATCAGAGTTATGGTCGGAAATTGGAACTCTGGATCGAGCCTGGCAAGTATGTCGTCAGCGAAGCAGGATATCTCCTGGTTAAAACAAATGTAATTAAATCAACGCCGTCACTGACCTTCGTTGGAGTTGATTCGGGGCTGAATCACCTCCTGCGGCCGATGATGTATGATGCCTATCATGAGATTGTCAATGTTTCCAATCCATCAGGCTCACAAAAGATTTATACTGTGGTGGGCAACATTTGTGAAACCGACACCCTGGGTGCCGATCGGAAGTTGAATGAAGTAAGAGAAGAGGATATCCTCGCCATTAAAAATGCCGGAGCCTACGGATACATGATGGCTTCCAATTACAATTCCCGATTTCGTCCCGCGGAGGTTTTAATCCTGGATGGCAAAGCAAACCTTATCCGAAGACGGGATACGTTTGATGATTTAATTCGGGGACAAATTGAAATCGATTAGATTAGCCTTACTTCGCCAGACGCTGGCTATTTTATTTAAATTGATAGCAAAAATAAATTCCCGGTCCTCTTCCATAAGTTGGCGAAAGGAAAACCTGCGACTTTCTCTTATTTTTTCCCCAACGGTATTGATGTGTGAGATAAACCAGATTGGTGGAGAGAACTCCTATTCCTGCTCCGACCAACACATCTGAAATCCAGTGCTTATTGTTAAGAATGCGAAGTGCACCCACGGCACTGGCGGCTGTATAACCTCCGATGCTGTACCAAATACTGATGTGACCATATTCTTTTTGCAAAAAAGCGGCAGCAGCAAAAGCCTGTGCAGTATGCCCAGAAGGGAATGAATGACGATTGCTGCCGTCAGGTCTGAGAACCTGGGTTGAATACTTAAGGGACTCAACAAGACCGGTCATCAGCAGTTCTGATTTGATCAGGAGCGCCGTTTGGTGGGCCAAATCATTTTTGCTTTTTATGCCTGCCCATTTTAGTCCGCAGGCTACAACGATCGGAGCATATTGCAAATAATTGTCAACCGCGGTATGGAAATTAGGCTGGTCCCGGTTACGTTCGTCCCGGACCCGATATTTGTATTGATTCGAAAAGGCCCCTGCAACAAGAAGAATTGAAGGAGCGGCCAGGGCCTTTGCTACTTTTCCTGCATTTGGTTTTGCAGCAGTCGAATCCTGGGCCAGTAATGGAGGTGACGCACAAAACACGAGGGTAAAAAGGATGCAATTTTTGATTCTTCCCAATTCCTTATTAATCGTTAAAAAACACAAAAACCTCCGCTTAGGGGGAGGTTTTTAGTGTGGTGACGGAGGGAATTGAACCCCCGACACAAGGATTTTCAGTCCTTTGCTCTACCAACTGAGCTACGTCACCAATCAAAATCATGCCCCGGCAGGACACCTGCCTACGCAAAATGCTTCGGTAGGCAATGAGGGGCACAAAAGTATGGATTTTTGGTTTGGCTGCAAACCCCAGATCGGATTTTCAGGTTTTCATGGTTAAATTTAGGTTGAAAGACACCCACGCTGTAAATTTCTCAAAATATTTGAACAGTGGCCATTGCCCAACAAATCGCATTTATTGTCATCCTTGGAGCGGCGGGTTATGTTATTCGCCAAAGGATCCTCTTTATCCGTCGCAACATTTTACTGGGAAAGAAGAACAAAATCGTTGGCCACGGAAACCAAAGATTGAGCAATGTCTTGCTCGTTGCATTTGGTCAGCGTAAAATGTTCAAGCGATTCATACCGGCTTTTCTTCACTTCTTTATTTATTTCGGATTTTTGGTAATCAATCTTGAAGTACTCGAGTTTATCATTGATGGCATATCGGGTACGCACCGCATTTTTGCTCCTTATCTGGGGGGATTGTATAACCTGTTGATGAATTTCTTTGAATTTCTGGCGGTAGCAGTGCTGCTGTCGTGCGTTGCTTTTCTGATCCGCCGCAATGTGATGAAACTCCCGCGATTCTGGACTGCCGAGATGAATGGCTGGCCCCGGCTGGATGCCAATCTTATTCTCACCATTGAGATTACATTGATGTGCGCCATTCTTTCTATGAACGCCGCGGATCAAATTTTACAAACCAGGGCGGATCACTATGTTGCAACCGGAGGTTTGTTTTTCAGCGCATGGTTAATGCCCGCACTTCAACATTTCAGCACTTCAACGCTTATCTTCATCGAACGTTTTGCCTGGTGGTTTCACATCGTAGGCATCCTTGGCTTTTCGATTTACATCACCTATTCCAAACACCTCCATATCTTCCTCGCGTTTCCAAATACTTATTTTGCGAAGGTCGGTCCTAAAGGGCAGATCAATAATATGCCTGTAGTGAGCCGTGAAGTGAAATCCATGTTGGGATTGACACTGACGGAAACAACCCCTCCCGGAGAACCCGGGCGATTTGGCGCAAAAGATATCAACGACTTGGATTGGAATCTCTTGATGTCGGCCTATGCCTGCACGGAATGTGGACGCTGTACTTCAGAATGTCCGGCTCATATCACCGGCAAAAAACTTTCGCCTCGCAAGATCATGATGGATACCCGCGACCGGATGGAAGAGGTGGGAAAAAGCCTGAAGCACAGAGGCCCTGGCCTGGCAGATGGAAAAACCTTGCTCAATGACTACATCACAAAGGAGGAAATCAATGCGTGCACCAGTTGCAATGCCTGTGTGGAGGCTTGCCCCGTGTTGATCAATCCACTGGAAATTATTCTGGAGCTGCGCCGTTATGTGGTTATGGAAGAGTCAGGGGCACCCGCCCAATGGAATGCAGCCTTTCAAAATATTGAGACTAATTTTGCGCCGTGGAAATTTTCTCCGGCTGACCGGTTTAACTGGGACCGCTGATGGACCGCTGATGAAACTGATTAAAGGATTTCGCTGATGGACCGCTGATGTATACTGATTAAAAGATTTCGCTGATGAGGGCGGATTAAAAAAATATAGAGTATGGAGTTGAAGGTTCCCACCATGGCTGAATTGAGGTTGAAAGGAGAAACGCCGGAAGTCCTTTTTTGGGTTGGTTGTGCAGGCTCATTTGATGACAGGGCGAAGCGGGTGACCCGGGCATTCGCTAAAATTCTACAGGCCACAGGAACAAAGTTTGCTGTGCTCGGCACAGAAGAGACCTGCACGGGGGATCCTGCACGTCGTGCGGGGAATGAATTTCTTTTTCAAATGCAGGCGATGGGCAACATACAGGTATTAAATGGATACAATATAAAGAAGATTGTTACGGCTTGTCCTCATTGTTTTAATACACTCAAAAACGAATACCCTGACTTGGGGGGTAATTATGAAGTTGTTCATCACACCACCTTTCTTCAGCAACTCATCAATGAGGGGAAGATAAAAGTGAAGGAAGGCGGGGTGTTCAAAGGAAAAAAAATCACGTATCACGATTCCTGTTATCTGGGTCGCGCGAACGATATCTATGAGGCCCCGCGGGAAGTTTTGGCTGCCCTTGACGCAGACCTGGTTGAGATGAAACGATGCAGGACCACCGGACTTTGTTGTGGGGCTGGGGGAGCGCAAATGTTTAAGGAGCCGGAGAAAGGCAAAAAGGACATCAATATTGAACGAACGGAAGAAGCGCTTCATACTGGGGCGGAGACGATCGCGGTGGCCTGCCCATTTTGCATGACCATGATGAGTGATGGGGTGAAAAACAAAGAGAAGGAAGCAACGGTAAAGGTGAAGGACGTAGCGGAATTAATGGCGGAGGCATTGGGACTCGCATCTTCCTAGGTAGGGGATTTCCAAAGGTCAATCGAATAGTAATTTGTATTTTGGTTGAAATGATTTTCTGGAATTTGGTGTTGTATTGGATGTAAACAAATAGGGCTATGCACATCGATTTTAGTTTGCTCCCCGATCACGCGCGGCTTTGGGTTTACCAGGGGGATAGGAAATTCACCGCTTCGGAACAGAAAATAATTGAGCAGGAGGTGCATGCTTTTTGTAATCAGTGGGTTGCACACGGAAACCCGCTTAAAACTTCATTTAGAATTGAGCGTGCCCAGTTTTTGATCCTTGCCGTAGATGAGGATTTTAATGGAGCCAGCGGTTGCTCAATTGATGGATCGGTGCGTATGCTGAAATCACTGAAGGACCGCACGGGGATTGATTTCTTTGACCGATCAAAAATTGCTTTTCTGATCAAGGATGAAGTTAACCTTATTCCACTGACCGAATTGAAGAAAGCGTTTGCGGCGGGCACACTAGGGTCCACTACCCTTTCGTTTAATGTTCTGGCTACCAGTAAAGGTGGATGGGAAAAAAATTGGCTTGTTGCGGTGGAGAAAACCTGGCTGGTCAAGTATCTGCCAAAAATTACGGCAGCTCAACGACTTCGCTTTTTTTTGTAACTTTAAAACCGGTTTGGCTAAGCAAGATGGATTTGTCTTTATGAGCTTCAGGGGATTTTTGATTGCTGGGATGGCTGTGGTTATTTTTTCATGTAGCCCTCAAAAAAAGGCAGCGAAGAACTTCCGCTATGGCAAATACCAAAAAGTCATTGACCACTATAAGGGCGTTTTAGCCACCAGGCCCAATGATGGCAAAGCGAATTACTTTATTGCCGAATCTTACCGTCTTTCCAACCGCCTAAAAGAGGCCGAGCCCTATTATGAAAAAGCAGGTGGTCGTGGCATCAACAAAGATTCCGTCGCGTTGTACTATTCCGAGTCTTTGAAGGCAAACGGAAAATATGATGAGGCCCACAAAGTATTGGACGGACTGCAAACAGAAGGAAGCACAGACGAAATAAAAGCCCGGGCTCGAAAGGAATTAGACGGGCTCAATTATCTTCAAAAACTGGGACAGAAGAAGAGCTATTACAAAATAAAAAATCTGGAGCCCATCAATACGCCCTCGTCTGAATATGACCCGGTTTATCTTAATGGGGAATTGTATTTTACATCCTCACGGGGCAATGGAAGAATTTATGAAGCTACCGGTACCCCTTTTTCGGATTTATACAAAGTAGAAACCAAAGGGGCGGTTGTAGATCCTAACACGATAGTCCAGTTGCCAGCCACGATCAACGATCCCACGATCAACGAAGGGTGTATCACCTTTTCTCCGGATGGAAAGACGATGGTGTTTGGAAAAGGAAATTCGGGTAAACGCAAAGGAACCCATGATGTAGACCTCTATCTTTCACGCTTTCGGAATGGAGCCTGGTCAGAACCGCAGTTAATAAACATCAATCAGCCCGACACCTGGGATTCTACTCCCGCATTTAGCCCCGATGGAAGGACACTTTATTTTTCCTCAAACAGAAAAGGAGGATATGGGGGATTGGATATTTACTCGGCACAGATGGATGCACGCGGAAGGTTTGGTAAGCTGAGGAACCTGGGACCGGATATCAACACCTCAGGGGATGAACTATTCCCTTATGTCGCCGATAACGGCAAATTTTATTTTTCTTCGGATGGTTTCCCCGGATATGGTATGCTCGATATTTTTGTGGTTAACCGTGCCAATGGAAAAACAGTTATAGAAAACCTGGGCCAACCGGTGAATTCTACCGGAGATGATTTTGGCATTTTTCTTTTTAAACCTGATCGCGGTTTTTTTACTTCCAACCGTGAGGGAGGTAAGGGTGACGATGACATTTATACTTTCATCAACGAAGATCCAAACCTTAAGGTGGTCAATTATTATTTGCAAGGCATCACATACAGCACCCGCAGAGACAGCTCCCGTCAAATCCTTCCCGATACAAAAATTACACTACTGGATAGCAAGGGCGATGTCATGCAGGATTATGTGACGGGCAATGATGGCAAGTTTTTATTCAGAGTATATGAAAATGAAAATTATACGCTGACCGGAGAGACGGACGGTTATCTTAGTAAGCGGCAACCTTTCACGACTTTGGGTAAATCGGTAGCATTGGAATCATTGAAAGAACTGGTGACCAACATCACACTGGATACGTTGATGGTGCTGGACAGAAAAGAAAAGAATATCATTTTTGTACTGAAGAACATTTATTTTGGATATGATAGCTTTAACATCAGGGCCTCCTCTGCCCGGGAACTGAATAAATTGGTGGATGTCCTCAACGATAACCCCGAGATAAAAATTGAAATGAGTTCCCATACAGACAGTATTGCTTCTGACTCTTATAACCTGGAGCTATCGCAAAGACGCGCCGAAGCGACGGTTGCCTACCTGATCAAGAAGGGAATAGCACCCGGGCGATTGGTGGCCAGAGGTTACGGTGAAAGCAGACCCATTGCCCGCAACAGTAACCCGGATGGTTCTGATAACCCCGAAGGCCGTCAGCGCAACCGCCGCACGGAATTCAAGATCCTTGAAATCGGACCGACAATAAAAAAGCCGGAAGATTTGGAGGAGGAAGATAAATATTTCAAAACGGAAAATAAGAATTAGTGCAATTCCGATTGCTGATTTCATGCCATCTTCATAAATAGGGCTTCCAATTTCAGAAAATGCAGTTCGGCGTTAAATTCTTCGTCTGCTTTTCTTTTGCCGCGTTCCGCCATTTCATTTTTAACATTGGGATTATTGAATAAATATTCCAATTGACTTGCCAGCTTTTCGGTATTGTCCCATTCAAACAACAAACCCGTTTTTTCGTGGTCAATAATCTCCGGAACGCCACCCGCATTAACGCCCATTACGGCTACACCACTTCGCATGGCTTCGATCAAAACCAATCCAAAGGCTTCATTCTGGCTCGGCAGAATGAGCACGTCCATTCCCATCATGGCCAGTACTGGTTTTAAAAGAAATCCTTTGAAAATAACATCGTCTTGTAAACCGGATGCTATCACCTGACTAACGAGTGATGTTTTATAGTCGGGGGACATCACGTCACCAGCGATGTAAAGTTTTATGGGGATATTTTTTTTCCGAAGTTTGGCTACGGCTTCAATCACCAGGTGTTGTCCTTTCTGAAATTCCAGCCGGCTGAAAACCCCAATGTTAAAATCACCGGGTTTGGAAATGGTTAAGAATTCATTGATGAACACATCATTTCTTGGAGGCGGTTCTGCCACGCCATAATAGAGACGTTGAATTCGTTCGGGCGGAATAGGCAATTTTTCTAAAGCGTCTCTTTCTAAAAGATCAGTGATGGTGATCATCAAATCTATTTTGGTATACATCCAACGATGGTAAGGGTCTTTCTTCTGATGCTTCAAAGGCATTTGACGGGTGAATACAAACTTGAAACGCCTTTTACTGAGTCTTTTGGTCAATGCGACCAATGGCAAATCATCTTTGTGATGACCGTGAACGATATCAATGTGATGCCCTTCAATAAGATGAGCCAGTTGTTTTGCATTGCCCCACGGGAATAACTTATTTCCCCGCCTCATCGATATGGTGGGAATCCCATCCTTGTTCCCCAATTCCTCCAGTCGGCTCCCGGCCAACCGAACACTCAGTATGGAATGCCCCCTTTGCTTTAATTCGACACTGCAACGGTGAAAGTAAAGTTCTAAACCTCCCAATGCAGGGACAAGGCATAACTCAAGAATGTTCATTTGTTTCTTGCTTTCTAAAGTGATTAAGGACTTTATCGGGGAGCTATTTCTTTTCGCATGCTATTCCCCAAATATGAATAACGTTTGTCATACTATTGATTGCCACTTTCTGTGGATCCAGTATTTCAAACTCCTCGCCTGAGGCAAAATTCTTGTCAAACAAGGTGTTCAGGTCTACCTCTTTCTTGTCGAAGTGGAGGAGCGTTCTATCTTTTTCTTTTTTCCAGGTGCCCGTCATGGTAATTCGTTCCTCTTTTTCTGCAGTCGTCTTAGGCAGGATGGTTATTTGAAAATCAAAAGTTTTATTCTCCCGCAAGTGTACGACGATGTTGGCCATATCATTACCTGTGCTTTGATAAGTTGTTAGTATCGTGGCGGAAGGTAAAGTTCTTCCAGCCGGTTTTGGCTTTGAAGGCAATGTCTTGACATCTTTTTTGGGAAGAGAAGATGAGGCCTTACCCGGCTTTACTGCTGAAGGCTGGATTTTTTTAGCACAAGAAAAGAATGTGAAAAGAAGGATGGCTGAAATGGCGTATTGAATTATGATGCGGGTCATTGGGTAAAGGTAACACCCTTTATTGATTCCGGTTTCAATACCGCCGTCGGGCTTAAGGATGATAGACAAACTCGCCCCATTCACTTTTTACCGTCACCTGTTTTTTATCTGAAGAATCAACCCTTCCAATTATTTTTGCCTCCACGTCAAAGCTTTTTGAAATATCAATTACCTGTTGCGCATGCTTTTCGTCAAGGTATATTTCCATTCGGTGGCCCATATTAAAGACTTTATACATTTCCCGCCAGGCGGCACCGCCTTGCTCCTGGATGAGTTTGAAAAGAGGAGGAACATCAAATAGGTTGTCCTTGATCACATGAAGATTTTCAATGAAGTTTAATACTTTGGTCTGAGCGCCTCCGCTGCAATGCACTAATCCATGAACCTGTGTTCGCAGCGCTTTTAGCACAGGAAGAATAACAGGGGCGTAGGTACGTGTAGGGGACAATACCAATTTTCCGATGTTCACATCAACACCTGGTATGGTATCGGTCACCTTATACTGGCCGGCGTAAACCAGTTCAGGAGGGACATCATTGCTATACGATTCAGGATATTTTAAAGCGTAGTCTTTATGAAAGACATCGTGGCGTGCCGATGTGAGACCATTGCTACCCATACCTCCGTTGTAGGCGTCTTCATAAATGGCTTTGCCGAAAGACGCAAGTCCGACAATGACATCACCCGCCTGGATTCTTTCGTTGGAGATTACCTCGCTACGTTTCATCCTCGCTGTGACAGTGCTGTCAACAATGATTGTTCTTACCAGGTCTCCAACATCCGCTGTTTCACCCCCTGTGCTATGGATATCCAAGCCATGCTTGCGCAGCATTTCCAAAACCTCTTCTGTACCATGAATTAGCGCTGAAATTACTTCACTGGGAATTTGATTTTTGTTTCTACCGATCGTAGAAGAGATCAAAACGGAACCGGTAACACCAACACAAAGGAGATCATCAACATTCATAATGATGGCATCGGTTGCAATTCCTTTCCATACGGAAAGGTCACCGGTTTCTTTCCAGTAAATATAGGCCAATGATGATTTTGTTCCAGCTCCATCGGCATGCATTACGGTGCAGTAGCCGGGGTCATTACCAAGGTGATCAGGTACGATTTTGCAAAAAGCTTTTGGGAAAAGGCCACGATCCAATGTCTTGATGGCCTGATGAACATCTTCCTTGGAGGCAGAGACTCCTCGTTGGGTGTAGCGGTCAGAAGTCAAACGTCAGCATTTATGAATATAATAAATGGATTTGTAGGTCCAATGAGCAACTAATTCAATTTGAAATTAAGGCGCAAAATCGTGGCCACCGAGAATTCACTATAGGGTTGCGAAGTCCTGGGCGCCGCGTACCGGACTCCCCTATAATAGCTGGCCGTGCCAGAACTTCCGCTTGGTTTCACGTTCAGCCTTCCCGTTTCAATAAACAATCCCAAAGTCTCCACTTTTGATTTGTCGATGTGATAAGCTTTGAAAGGGATTTTTGTTTCGTAAACGAGATCACCAAATGAATCAATAATCAGAATTACTTCAATTCCATTCATCAGCCCAACGCGGGGAGAAAGAATCTTTTTTTTCGCAAGACCAATGAGTTCGAGCAAATCGGCGTCCCGAATCAGATCCCTTTTTATTTCTGCCCAGGTTTTTACCTTGCCGCCATCACCCGCCTGCTCTTTTTTCATCTCTTCCTTATTTTTTTCAATGGGGTACCCCAAGCCCAGTTTACCCCTGGAGGTGCCTTCGGGATTGAAATAAATGGTGAGACCGAAAACCGCAATTTTTTGCTGAGCCATATCATCTGATATTTTCAGACGGATGTACAGGTTATTGCTGTCATTAGCGACATTGTAAAGAAACTTGGTTTTCGAATCCATTAACCAATCCGTTTGCCACTCATCTACATTGCCGTCAATTACCGGAGGCGCAGCCAACCGGAGGCTTTTTCTCACCCCCTTCTGGGCGTGCGCAAAAAAGGATAAAAAACAACTCAGTAGAAAAAAAAGTAGCTTTAATTTCATGGCGGAATGGTGAGGTCTAAAATTAGTTCGATTCCACCTGACTACAAAGCATTACTTAATTTTGACCGAAATCATGTGCGCAGATTGAGTTTTCTAAACACTTCCCAGACAACAATCCCCAAACAAACGGAAATATTGAGGGAATGCTTTGTTCCGGTCTGTGGTATTTCCAGTGCCAGATCCGCCAAAGCAATCACCTCTTCACTCACGCCATGGATTTCATTTCCGAAAACAAGACAATATTTTATTAAAGGTTGGGGGATAAATTCATTTAAAGGCGCACTTTCCGTGGTTTGCTCTATAACAATGATTTGATAATCCTGCGCTTTAAGTCTCTTCACTGCATCCAAAGGGGTTTCATCGTACTCCCAGGCTACCGATTCGGTGGCACCCAAGGCGGTTTTTTGTATTTCCCGATGTGGCGGCGTGCCGGTGATGCCAGTGAGATAGATTCTTTCAATCCGAAATGCATCCGCCGTACGAAAGGCAGAGCCTACATTGTGAAGACTGCGCACATTATCCAATACGATACAAACCGGAATTTTCTTCGCCTCTTTAAATTCTAAAACTGAAATTCTTCCCAGTTCTTCCAGTTTGAGCTTTTTCATGAAGCGAAAATAGGCGTTAGACTTGAGATAATCGACCGCGCGTGGTTGAAACCGAAAAGTGAAACCGCGCTGATCATTGGTGGCCGCAGGTCATTAGCAGTTGGTCACAAGGCAAAAGTCGAGAGTCATTGTTTTTTTGGTAAGACCAATGACTAAATGCCTTTATATTTGTCTTCTATGGCCGGAGTGAATGCAATGGATACCCCATTAATGAAACAGTACAGCCTCATCAAGGCGAAGTACCCAGGGGCATTGTTGCTTTTCCGTGTAGGGGATTTTTATGAAACCTTTGGGGAAGATGCCATCGAAGCCAGCAAGGTCCTGGATATTGTTTTAACCAAACGGGGGAACGGCTCGGCTTCAGAAATTGAATTGGCCGGGTTCCCGCATCATTCGCTGGATACGTATTTGCCCAAGCTTGTTCGCGCCGGCCATCGTGTCGCGATCTGCGATCAATTAGAAGACCCGCGTTTTGTAAAAGGAATTGTAAAACGGGGTGTGACGGAATTGGTTACTCCCGGCGTTTCGTTTAACGATACGGTTCTCGAAAAAAAGCAAAATAATTTCCTGGCCTCCATTCATGTGGGCAAAACTGAGCTGGGAATTTCTTTTCTCGACATCAGTACCGGCGAATTTTATACCGCCCAGGGACAAGAGAATTATGTCTACAAACTCATTCAGAGTTTCGCTCCGGCTGAAATCATCTTTAGTAAGGGGCAACGTGAAAAAATGGAAGGCCAGTTTGGCGAAGAGCATGCAACCTTTGCACTGGATAACTGGGTTTTTGCATTTGACTTTGGTCAGGAGAAATTGCTGCAGCAGTTCAAAACCACGACCCTCAAAGGGTTTGGCATTGATGGATTAAATGAAGCCATCATTGCCGCCGGCGCAATCCTCCACTACCTCGAAGCCACCGAGCACAACGATACCCATCACATTTCTTCCATTTCCCGCATCGATGAAGACAAGTACGTCTGGTTGGATAAATTCACCATCCGCAATCTGGAGATTGTCAGCTCACAACACGAAGGCGGAGTGGCATTGTTGCAAGTACTTGACCAGACCGTTACCGCGATGGGCTCGCGTCAGATGCGCAAGTGGATGATCCTGCCGCTCAAAGAAAAGCCAGCCATCGAAGAGCGGCTGAATGTGGTAGAGCAGTTCTTTAAGGACATTACGTTATCCGAAAAGATTGCAGAACAACTCCGTCATGTGGCCGATCTGGAGCGATTGATTTCGAAGGTGGCGGTCGGCCGAATCAATCCCCGCGAATTGCTTCAATTAAAAAGATCCCTGCAAGCCATCCTTCCTGTAAAGGAATTGCTATCAGCGGCTCATTCCACGGAGTTAAACAAATTGGGAGATCAGCTTCAGCGCTGTGAATTCCTGTTGGAGAAAATACAGCGTGAACTTCAGGAGGATGCTCCCATGTTGATCCACCTGGGTGGCATCATCAAGGAAGGGGTTCATGCTGAACTGGACGAGCTCCGCAGCATTGCCTTTGCGGGAAAGGATTATCTCTTGCAAGTGCAGAAAAGGGAAGTAGAGCGAACGGGTATTGGCTCGCTAAAGATTTCGTTTAATAAAGTTTTTGGCTACTACCTCGAAGTGAGCAATGCCAATAAAGATAAAGTACCGACCGATTGGATACGGAAACAAACCCTGGTCAACGCCGAGCGGTACATCACCGAAGAATTGAAAGTGTATGAAGAAAAAATTCTTCACGCGGAAGAAAAACTGGTCGTGATCGAACAACGGCTTTTTCAGGAACTGGTGCTCCACACAGCCGATTACATAGCTCAAATTCAACAAAATGCAAGGGTGATTTCAAAGCTCGATTGTCTCCTGTCGTTTGCGCTTGTGGCGAGGTCCAATCGCTATACGAAGCCGGAGATCGATGAATCTACAAAACTGGAAATAACCGCTGGCCGGCATCCTGTGATTGAAAAACAATTACCGCCCGGGGAAAATTATGTGCCCAATGACATTTACCTCGATACCGAAACACAACAAATTCTGATTATCACGGGCCCCAACATGGCGGGAAAGTCAGCGTTGCTAAGGCAAACGGCGTTGATTGTTTTATTGGCACAAACCGGAAGTTTTGTTCCTGCCGAAAAGGCGACCATCGGAATCGTGGATAAAATTTTTACACGCGTAGGTGCTTCGGATAATTTGTCGCGCGGTGAATCTACGTTTATGGTGGAGATGACCGAGACGGCAAGTATCCTCAATAATCTGAGCAACCGGAGTTTGATTTTGATGGATGAGATTGGTCGGGGCACAAGCACGTACGACGGCGTTTCGATAGCCTGGGCCATTGTCGAGTACCTGCACAATCACAAAGACTATAAACCCAAAACCCTTTTTGCCACACATTATCATGAACTCAATCAACTCTCGGAGGACCTGGTGCGCGTAAAGAATTTTAATGTTTCAGTAAAGGAAGTGGGAGACAAGATCATCTTCATGCGCAAATTGAAGGAGGGAGGCAGCGAGCACAGCTTTGGCATTCACGTAGCGCAAATGGCGGGAATGCCCAACAAAGTCGTTTTTCGCTCCAATGAAATATTGCGGTTCCTCGAAAAGGACAAGCATAAAAATGAATCCAAAAAATTTGATGAACTGCCCAAGCCGCAGGTGCAGATGAGCCTTTTTGACCTGGATCCGAAATCAAAAGAAATTCAGGAGATGCTGAGCAGTATTGATATTAATACCATGAGCCCGGTGGAGGCGTTGTTGAAGCTGAATGAGGTATTGTCGGTGTTGAGAAGCAAGGGTTGATTCATCAGCGCTTCGCCGACGTAGAAATTCATTCCCGCGGATTTCGGGGATTGACGCAGAGGGGTTTCTGTGAGATGAATCTCGCGGAACGAAGGTTAATTCTTCATAATCAAAGTCCACAATTTTCGGGGAATTATTTACGCAGAATTACGCAGAACCAATCGACTAAATGAGTCGTGCAGAAACGAAGATTTAATTCTTCTGAATGACGGGTTTGTTCATCATTTCTTCGCCGACATAGAAATTCCGATCTACAATTTTTACGGGAAGTTTCGCGGACTTCAATTTTAACTTTTGAATTTTGGTTGTAGGAGTCAGCCAGGTGGATACGCCCGGGGTAAGGGAAATTTTTATCGGCATGTCAAACCCTTCGATGCAATTCGACCAGAAGTAAATGAGATCATTGCCGCTCTTCTCTTTTCCTACGGCATAATTGAGCACGGGAATTTGGGTGGTCCGCAGGTACTGGTCAAACACTTTTGAAAAATTGATTCCGGATTTTACTGAAATATAGTTTTCGATTTCCCGGGTGGTCACCGTTTTGTGGTAGAAATCTTTGTTCAATCCCCGCAGAATCTGACGGAACTTCTCATCATCGTTGATCACCTGACGGATCATGTGAATCATATTTCCCCCTTTGTAATACATGTCCCCGGAGCCTTCCTCATTCACATTGTATTGGCCAATAATCGGCGTGTCGTTTTGAATGTTCTTTCTGACGCCGATCACGTAATCGTTGCCCGCTTCCTTTCCGTATTCACTGGTGGTGAACAACGCTTCCGAATAATTCGCAAAGCTTTCATGTACCCACATATCGGCAAGGTCTTTGGTGGTGATATTGTTGCCAAACCATTCGTGGGCGCTTTCATGCACAACGATAAAATCCCATTTCAAACCCCATCCGGTGCCCGACAAATCATGACCGAGATAACCATTTTGATAACCGTTGCCATACGCAATGGCACTCTGGTGCTCCATACCCAGATGGGGGGCATCAACGATCTTATATCCATCCTTATAAAAAGGATAGGGCCCAAACCAGAATTCCAGACTTTTTAACATTCGCTGAACTTCCTTTCTTAAATGCGTTTGTGCGGAAGTGAAGTTATAATCCAAAGTCCAGTAGCTGGTTTCAAGTGTTCCGCTTTCTCCCTGGTAACTTTCTGCGTAGTCAACGTAGTAGCCGATGTAGGGAATAAGGTTGTAATTATTGATGGGACTTCGAACAATCCAGTCATAGGTGGTGCTGGTTGCAATATCACGCTGGTTTCTGAGCACTGAATGGTGTAGGAGTTTTCCGTTGGCAACACTCACCATCGAGTCGGGTGCGGTGATGTGCATTGACGCGCTGTCGGGCTCGTCGTATTGATGGTCCTTGCACGGATACCAGACGCTTGCGCCCAATCCCTGACAGGCAACAGAAATCCAGGGTCTCCCTTTTTTGTCGCGCGTCCAGATCACACCGCCATCCCACGGTGGACGCGATGCAACGTGAGGCTTGCCGTGATAGTAAACGGTGATTGGATTGGTATCGCCATCCACCTGGGCGGCAGTGAGATCAACAAAATAAGCGTTGCCCTCGCGTTTGAATTGGAGAGAAGAATTGTATTGCACGATGCTGTCAATTTGCAATGGAGTCATCAGATCGATTTGCATCCGGTATTTTTCTTTGAGGACTTTATACCGGATGATGTTATAACCGTGTATGGAGCTGTCGGCGTAGTTGAACGTTACGTGTAAATCATAATAATACACATCCCACCATGCCCGCTCTGGGGTAATGCTGCCGCGCAACGTGTCCGCACGGGTAAAGGATTTTTGATGTGTAAGCAGTTGCGCATGGGCAGAAGAAAACAACAGGACTAAAATGATCGTGGCGGAGAATATTTTCATGGTTCAGAATTATTGAGGCAGGTTCCTAAGGTTCCTTTTCAGATAAATTGTACTTCCATGCAAATTGAAAAGACTTCAGAACATTAGTTAGGTGAATTACACTATATTTTTAGTTCCCTTTACCCAAATGGAGAGGATGATGGAACGATTTAGCCTCAAAATCGTTACCTTTGCAGGCCTTCCTGTTTGAGATATATGTTCGTTTTTTTGCTGAGAGAAGGATTAACTGATTGTTTAAAATAAGAAAATGGAAATTTCTGTTGCACTTGAAAAAAGAAGAAAGCCTACGCTGGTAAAGGAGATCAGTTTCCTCATCGTGCACCTCATGCCGCTGGCGGCCATCTTCACCGGTGCTACGCGGTTTGACTGGATCATGTGTGCCTTCCTTTATTTCTTCCGGATGTTTTGGATCACGGGAGGCTACCATCGCTATTTTGCACATAAGTCATATAAAACTTCACGTTGGTTTCAGTTTGTGATTGCGTTTATGGCGCAGACGTCCGCGCAAAAAGGGGCGCTTTGGTGGGCCGGCAATCACCGCCATCATCATCGTCACAGCGATACCCCGGAAGATCCGCACTCCATGAAATTGCATGGCTTTTGGTATTCGCATGTAGGCTGGATCGTGGGGCCCGATTACAAAGACACCGATTTCAAAACGATGGGCGACTTCATCAAGTACCCGGAGTTGGTGTGGCTGAATAAATATTATCTGATCCCTCCTTTTCTTCTCGCCTTGACGGTGATGGCGCTGGGCGGAATTGTTGACGGGGGCAGTATCACTGCGATGTTTTCGGTTTATGGTTTCTCCGCATTGTTCATCGGCTTCTTTCTGAGTACGGTGATAACCTATCACGGAACGTTCTCGATCAACTCCATCATGCACAAGTTTGGGAATCAGCGTTACAGTACGGGAGATGAATCCAAAAACAGTTTGTGGCTGGCACTGCTGACCCTGGGAGAAGGCTGGCACAACAATCACCATTATTACGAGGTGGCTTCGCGCCAGGGATTTTTCTGGTGGGAGGTGGACATCACTTATTATGGTTTGAAAATGTTGTCGTGGTTAGGACTGATCTGGGATTTGAAAGGAGTACCCGACCACATCAAATTTTCCAAGGATAAAAAGCACGCACAGGATCTGCGCAAACAATATGAGTCTCAGCGTCCTCCCATCGCCCAAAAGGGAAAAGTAAAAGCAGAAGACGAGGATGTGCCGGTCTATGAGTGACGGATTTAGCCACTAATTTTAGCCACTGATTCACAGATTTATTCTGATCTAATCAGTGAATCAGTGGCAACCTCAGCCAGAGGGTTAGTAGCACAAATTGAACCCCCAAGGGCCATAATACTTACCACAACACATTTGGAAATTCGCCACTGACCATTAAATTTGCAGTCCCTTAACGGGAAAAAGCGGGAGTAGCTCAGTTGGTAGAGCACGACCTTGCCAAGGTCGGGGTCGCGAGTTCGAGTCTCGTTTCCCGCTCAGAACATTAAGTGAAGTAGTGATTAAGTGACTTGGCGATTGAGAATGGGTGATTTGGAGATGTGTTTTCTGGCCTTTCAGAAGCCCATCTTCAAATCACTCGGCTTTTAGGCCCTGGCTGGAAGGGCCCGTTCAAGGGAGCGACAAGAAAGTCGTTGCGAGAGCACAAATCGACAAGTCACTAAATCAGCAAATCGCCAAATGAATTTCAGTCTGCCCGGGTGGTGAAATTGGTAGACACGCAGGACTTAAAATCCTGTGGCCAGAAATGGCTGTGCGGGTTCAAGTCCCGCCCCGGGTACTGGTTTGCAGCCAACATGGCGATTATCACGATTTGTTTATTTTGAGGCCGCAGATTCGTGGGAAGAAAAACCCTAATTTTTTCGACTGATTTGAGGATAAATTTGTTACTTTTAAGCAAACCTATATTTGAGCAATTAAATGATTGCCATCCCTACTACAATTAATCCAGATTTACTTAAGGATTCAATTGTAGAAATTAGGTTTAATTCTGACTTTGACTTCGCCCTTATACCTGGATTGCTCTACAATAGTCTTGTGAAGAATAGTTATCAATATAGTGGGGGAATCATTAACCCAATCCCCCAGGCGAATCAAGTAGTACTTAACTTAGCTCAGCCAACATTCATAAATGAATTGATTACATGCCGACTCATAGGAAACTCACTTATTTTTAACTGTAAAACAAAGTATATCGGATGGAAAAAATATTTTTCTGAAATTGCTGCATTCCTCAGAATCATTGATGAACTACAAATCGTCAAAACATATTCAAGGTTAGGCCTTCGATATATCAATATATTGAGAGACACAAATATTTATGACAAATTGATAGAAGAAGTGAGAGTGAATTTGAAATCGTTTCAAAACGTCGCAACTAATATTAAGACCGAAATAATTCATTCGGAATTTAAGATAAATGTTAATCTCGGAAATGATTTTAGACTACAAGAGTCCAATGAAAAGGTGTCTGTAATAGACATTGATGTTTCTTTTGAGAAAGAGATCAATAAGCTTGAAGAACTTTTGATTATTTTGAATGAAATTCATGCCACAGAAACCTCAGTATTTTTTACGTTTTTAAGGCCGACATATATTGAAACATTAAAACCCACTTATGACAGCTGATTTGCCAACCAAAGCTCCATTGCCGTATGTGCAGAATATCAATGAATTAGGAAATCGATATTATTCCGGAGCCGCTAAGGCTTCTCCTTATCCTCTTGAAAATGTTTTCCAAGAAAATTTCACAGCCATTTTTTTGGGTCACCTGGTCAAAACTGATGCGGTTCACAAAGTTGTGCAAGGAACTATGGACATTCAAGACTCACTGGCAATTTTTGAAATTGAAAGGACTAATAGGTTTAGAATTGAATTAAGTGAAAGGATCAACAAGATCACGAATCAAAATCAATTGCTGCACAAACTTTTAAGAATTAGGTCGCAGGATCAATCCTTAGGCAAAATTGTGAATGTTCTTTCAAAATATTCACCCCAAAATTATAATGTTGAAGCAACCGATGACAACTCCGTCTATTTTAGTTTATTTTTTTCGGATAAGACCACTTTGTTTTTGGAGTTTTTTCTTGAGAAATCAGATGCGGAACCAGATTTTGTTTTCCTCGTTTACTCAGAAGGAAATTGTATAGCTAATGGTAAAGGGGATGTTGACAATATATCAAAGAAGATGAGTTTGGTATTCAAGGGAAGGTAGAACTCTAGTCCAAAATGGTTTACCCTTCAAAGCTGTTGCCGAGCGTGTTCTTTCGGCCGATTGATCCAAACAACCTTATCCATTTAAATATTTACCTAATCAGACATTCTCCGACAGGGGATAATTTTCTTAATGGCCAAATAATTAATAAATGCATTTGTGATCCACTTTCTCATGTTGCGGATCTTTCTCTTAATTTTAGTGGAAAGTATGATAAGTCCCACACGACGATCGAGATTAAGGAACAAAAAAATTATTTTTATTCTGACTGGACATTTTTTCAGAAAGCCAGAAGGCCATTGCCGGGCCAATTCATAGAGAATCGACAAAGAGGCTTGTTCTATGTTCCGATGAGAAAGTTACATCTTCATCAAGTCCCTAGTGAGAAGGCATTGACCTTAGATTTTAGGGTAATATGTGAAATTGTACATAAACCGGTTAGGTGTAACTTCTGGCATGTTCAACTTCAATGGAAGGATGAGACTGGGAAAATATTTTCAAAAGAAGGTAAGAAATTACCAAGGGCAGTGCAGACCTCGTCACGATCGATGATTAAAGCTTATGCAACGCCTGTCGCCATCGGACAAGAAGAAATACCGTTTTTCTATTATTTTGTGTTCTTTGCGGAACGCCTCCAAAGGATAATAAATCGGCTATTCTATGGCAAACATTATTCAATTTAGAGCTTGATTTGCCTAAGGGTTCCTACCTCAACCCCACCCTCCCTGCCCCCAACACCCTTAAACTATTTCGGTCCTGAACATACAGCACAATCGAACAATTACCCACTTCCAGTTTTTCCGGAATAGTTAGTTTCACTTCGCCGCTTTGGCTGGCGGTCAGGGTCACCAGTTTGCGCACTACATTGTAATGGATTAATGTCCGTCCCTGATTCTCTCCGCGCAACACTTCATTTTGAACCTGGGATTCTACCAACGCAATATTTAAGAATTCATTTTTGGGTTCGTGATTGAGTTTGAACCGGATCGCAACTTCCTTACCTACCGCGGTTGCGGTGGCTTCAATTTGGTATTCGGGTATTTCACCCCGGACCTTGGCCAAGGCATTCTCCAGCTTTCTTCGATCCGAACCTACAAATTCATATTCACCATTGACAATCATCTGTGGTGTGTAAATACTTTGAAGTTGCAGGACTTCTGCATACTGCTGTTGGCGGCGGGTAAATTGTTCGCTGCTGTATGGATCTTTCCAGCCCAGGTGATTCCAGTAGCTGACGTGGTAAGACAAACCCAGGATGGGCTTGCCGTCTTTTTTTGATTCGGCAACTACCTCACCAAGCAGCGCATCGGCAGCAGGACAACTGGAACATCCCTGTGACGTAAATAATTCTACCACCGCCACGGACTCGGAATAAAGTGTTTCCCTTCGATCCTCAAAAGCGACGTTGAAAATAACCGTCATCATGATAGAGAAACTCAGTAAGTATTTCATAGTGATGATTTAACCCATCAAAAATAGGGGTTGCTATCCGGGTACAGTGTCTTTCAAAAGACATCCGTCCGGTATTTTTTATTTCCCGTTAAAAGCATCAATTTCGATTTCCCTCAAAAACGGATAATACTGCTGTTCCATGCCCATGAATTATTCCTTGATCCACCCCGATGGACCCATCTTTTCCCGTATCATCGCCGGAGCGTGGCGCTGGCATACCGTATCACATGAGATGCTGGAACGGTTGATCCACACTTCCCTGGATCTGGGTATCACCACCTTTGATCACGCCGATATTTATGGCGACCACGGCAATGAGAAAATCTTCGGCGATGTGTTGCGACAACAACCTGCCCTTCGTGAAAAAATGCAGATCATCACCAAATGCGGAATAAAGTTTCCCTCCAGTCACCGCCCCGATACCCACATAAAGCACTACGATACCTCGAAAGGAAATATTATATGGTCGGCCGAAAACTCCTTACAGCAACTGGGCGTCGATAAACTGGATTTATTATTGATTCACCGGCCTGATCCGCTGCTCAATCCGCGGGAAGTAGCTGAAGCGTTTTTGCTACTGAAGCAGCAAGGCAAAGCGTTGAACTTTGGGGTTTCCAATTTTACGCCCTCGCAATTTGACATGCTTCAAAGTTATCTGCCATTTCCATTGGTGACCAATCAGATTGAAATCTCACTATTTCTTCCACAGCCCCTTTTTGACGGTACTATCGACAACCTCATGAAGCACAAGGCCACTGCGATGGCGTGGTCGCCGCTGGGTGGTGGAAAATTTCTGGCCGGAGAAAATGAATCGAGCCGGCGCGTGCTGGATGGTCTGAATCACTTTGGTCCGCGTTATCAAGCTAGTCCAAGTCAATTGTTGCTGGCCTGGTTGCTGAAACATCCATCCTCCATTTTCCCTGTCATCGGCACCACCAAGCCCGATCGCATTGTTGAATGCTTGAAAGCCCTGGATGTGACGCTGGACCGCCAAGATTGGTTTGAGATGTTGAAGTGGGTGACAGGCAAGGAAGTGGCGTAACCCCGTTTGATCAGGCCGATATTTCCTCTGTGATCAGGTAAAGAAGAAGGGACACTATTTTTGTTGCAAGGAAACTATTACCATTCCGTTTTTGTATCCTTACTTGCAGTCTTATCCCAATCCATGGCCAAATCCGTCGCTCTAAAGAAACCCGTTGACCTCACCGGTCACGACTTCATCGAAGTTATCGGCGCCAGGGAACATAACCTGAAAAATATCAGTGTCAGCTTTCCACGCAATAAACTGGTGGTGATCACCGGTATCAGCGGAAGCGGCAAATCATCATTGGCTTTCGATACCATTTATGCCGAAGGACAACGCCGGTACATGGAAAGCTTTTCGGCCTATGCCCGAAGTTTTATCGGCAACCTGGAAAGACCCGACGTGGACAAGATCAACGGACTGAGTCCGGTCATTTCCATCGAACAAAAGACGACCTCCCGAAATCCCCGCTCGACGGTCGGAACGGTTACGGAAATTTATGATTTCATGCGGTTGCTGTATGCCCGGGCCGGTGAAGCTTTTTCTTACCTCAACGGCGATAAAATGGTGAGGCAGTCCGAAGATCAGATCCTCGATACCATTCTTCAGCATTTCAACGGCAAAAAACTGACACTGCTTGCTCCGGTGGTAAAAGGAAGAAAAGGTCATTATCGTGAGTTGTTTGTTCAGATACGCAAACAAGGTTTTACCAAAGTGCGCGTGGATGGCGAAGTGCTGGAGATCAATTCAAAAATGCAGACAGACCGTTTTAAAATCCATGACATAGAAATTGTCATTGACCGCATCCTGGTGGATCGTAAGGACCTGGCGCGGATCAGTCAATCAGTGAGCCGCGCAATGAAAGAGGGAAAAGGCGTGATCATGATTCTTGACGAAAACGGGAAGGCCCAGCATTTTTCAAAATTTCTCATGGACCCCAAAACCGGATTGTCGTACGACGAGCCCGCACCGAATAATTTTTCATTCAATTCGCCGTACGGTGCATGCCCCGAATGTAATGGCCTCGGACAAATTGAGGAAATCACCGAGGAGTCGGTGATGCCGGACAAAAAACTCAGCATCAGCAGGGGAGGGATTTTGCCATTGGGAGAATACCGCGACATCTGGATATTCAAAAAAGTAGAGGCGATCTTAAAACGTCACAAGCTCACCTTAACAACACCCATTCAAGACATCCCACGTGAAGTGATTAAAATCCTGCTTTACGGTGACGATGTGCCGATTGCCGTGGCGTCGGTAAAATATCCCGGTACAGATTGGAATACAAAATTTGAAGGCATTATCAGCTTTCTGGAAAAATTGCGTGAAGAGGGATCGGAGTTTGCAAAAAAATGGATGGTGGATTTTACCATCGTTAAGATTTGTCCGGAATGCCATGGCGCAAGACTGAAAAAAGAATCGCTGCATTTTCTCATCGACAAAAAGAATATAGCCGAGCTGGCGGAGCTGAACATCACCGCGCTAAAAAAATGGTTTGATGGCCTGGAAGAAAGGCTGACAGACAAGCAACGCCTCATTGCCGTGGAGATTCTGAAAGAAATACGCAAGCGCATTGGTTTTCTGTTGGATGTCGGGCTTGATTATTTACACCTCAACCGGCCGCTCCGGACATTGAGCGGTGGAGAAGCACAACGCATTCGGCTGGCGACGCAAATCGGAACTCAACTGGTTGGAGTGTTGTATATATTGGATGAACCCAGCATTGGACTTCATGCCCGCGACAATGTAAAACTGATCAAGGCACTCAAGGACTTGCGTGATCTGGGCAACTCGGTCGTTGTGGTGGAGCACGACAAAGAAATGATGCTGGCCTCAGATTATATTATTGACATCGGCCCTGGGGCAGGCAGACATGGCGGTCATGTGGTTGCAGAGGGTGACCCCATCACTTTTCTGAAAGGCAACAACACGACGGCCGAATACCTCAATGGAAAAATCAACATCAAATATTCCAAAGAGAGAAGAAAAGGAAGCGGTGAAAAGCTTTCGCTGACGGGTGCCACGGGGAACAATCTAAAAAATGTAGATTTGCATCTGGCGCTGGGCACGTTTACCTGCATTACCGGAGTTTCGGGAAGTGGAAAATCGACGTTGATTCACGACACCCTGTTTCCCATTCTTAACCAATACTTCTTTAATTCTCACACCGGTCCGCTTGCGTATAAAAAGATTGAAGGGCTGAAGCTGATCGACAAGGTGATCGAAGTGGATCAATCGCCGATCGGAAGAACGCCTCGATCAAACCCCGCTACATACACTGGTGCGTTTACCGATATCCGGGATTTATTTGCTCAACTACCCGAATCAAAAATCCGGGGCTATAAAACCGGCCGTTTTTCATTCAATGTCAAAGGTGGTCGTTGTGAGACCT
Organism: Bacteroidia bacterium; assembly: GCA_043785125.1. Classification (GTDB taxonomy): domain Bacteria; phylum Bacteroidota; class Bacteroidia; order Cytophagales; family Cyclobacteriaceae; genus ELB16-189. The sequence goes on along the minus strand of JAYVXP010000180.1, from coordinate 9,135 downwards.
GCGAGGGTGCGGGGCTGCGGCTGATAGAAATGGAATTTCTGCCTGACGTGTACATTCCGTGTGAAACGTGCAAAGGCAAGCGCTACAACCGAGAGACATTGGAAGTCCGGTTCAAGGGTAAATCCATTTCGGATGTGCTGGATATGACCGTAGAGGAGGCAGTTGCTTTTTTTGAGAATCAGCCCAGGATTCTGCGAAAGATCAAAACATTGAGCGAAGTGGGGCTGGGCTATATTTCATTGGGTCAGCATGCCACCACGCTTTCCGGTGGCGAAGCGCAACGTGTAAAACTCGCTACCGAACTATCCAAGCGCGATACGGGACAAACATTGTATATACTGGATGAGCCTACAACGGGTCTCCATTTTCAGGATATCAGCCATCTTTTGGAGGTATTGCAAAAGTTGGTGGACAAGGGAAATACCGTCCTGGTGATTGAGCACAACATGGACGTAATCAAATCTGCGGATCATATTATTGATCTGGGGCCGGAGGGCGGTGAAAAAGGAGGCAGGATTATTGCGTTGGGAACTCCAGAAGAAGTTTCAAAAAACCCTGCGAGCTATACGGGGAAGTTTTTGAAGGCCGAGTTGAATTGAAATGAAGTGACTGTTTTAAACGGTTTTAGAAATTGCCGTTTGTAAAACAAAAAACCTTCTCTCTCTGGTATAATGTAATTTTGTTTCTGCATGGTCAACAAGCAAAGACTGTATTGGAGTTTGCAGGCAGGTGGCTGGGCACTGTATGCGTTGGTGCAGATTATCTTTAGTGTTCTGGCCTCGGATGAACACCGGGTCAGTGGACAACGGGTGATTTTTCTGACCTATGAGGCCGTCTTGTGTTTGACCCTTTCCCATGGATACCGCCATTTGATAAATCGATGGAAATGGTTGGGTCTCGGTATTCCCCGGGTTATTCCCCGGGTTATTCTTGGTGTTTCATGTCTTGGATTGGTCATGTATTTTTTGAGGATGCCGGTTTCCATCCCACTTGGCTTATTTCATCCGGCAGTAGCCTTTCATCTGCAAAATATTGTGGGCTTATCCTTTATCTATGCCATCATTTTCTTTTTGTGGTCAGTTCTGTATTTTGTTTATAATTATTTTGAACGCTATAATAAGTCGTTAAAATTGGAGGCATCGCTGAAAGAAATTGAATTGAATAATCTGAAATCGCAACTCAACCCCCATTTTATTTTCAACGCACTCAACAGTATCCGGGCGCTGGTGGATGAAAATCCGCTAAAATCCAAGGAAGCGATCAATCAGCTTTCCAATATTTTACGCAACTCCCTGGTCACCGAGAAGAAAGGATTGATCAGCTTTGACGATGAATTAAAAGTGGTCAAGGACTACCTGGGTCTTGAAAGTATCCGGTTTGAGGAGCGGCTCAAAACAGAATTTGATATTGACCCGGAATCCAACCAATTTAAGGTGCCGCCTTTGATGCTTCAGACGCTGGTTGAAAACGGGATCAAGCATGGTATTTCCAAGTTGAAGGAAGGCGGGATCATCCAGGTGAAGACCAAAGTTGAACATGGTTTTTTGAAGATCTATATTCGCAACAGCGGTCATTTTCACCTTAACGGAACAAAGAAAAAAGAAGGAGGATTGGGATTAGAGAATACACAGCAGCGATTGAAGTTGATTTATGGGAAGGAATCTTCTTTTCGGATATTGACTGAAAACAATAATTTTGTATTGACTGAAATCATCATTCCCCATTTGTATTGAATCAGGATTGATAATCCTGTATTTTAAATTTGAAATCCTGAATCTTTAAGTGAAACTATGAGAGCCTTGATTGTTGATGACGAGCGCCTTGCGCGAAAAGAGTTGATGAAATTGTTGGAAGAACATCCTTCTGTGGAGGTGGTGGGCGAAGCTACGAATGCAGACGAAGCCGACAAGATGATAGAAGAGCTCAACCCCGACCTGTTGTTTCTGGATATCCAGATGCCGGGGCGGACAGGGTTTCAACTTCTTGAATCACTGGATTCAGTTCCGCTTGTGGTATTTACAACCGCCTATGATGAATTTGCGCTGAAGGCATTTGAAGTAAATGCCTTGGACTATTTGCTTAAACCCATCACCGCGGAGCGACTCTCTGATGCTGTACATAAAGTTCAGGAAAAGGAGCGGACCCGGGCGGGTCGTGCCCGTGACAAGAAACTGGGTCTTGAAGATCAGGTTTTTGTGAAAGACGGCGACCGCTGCTGGTTTGTAAGCCTGGCCAACATCCGCATGTTTGAATCGGACGGTAATTATATTAAGGTCTACTTTGACACGAATCGTCCCATGATTCACAAATCATTGAATGCCCTCGACGAAAAGCTGGATGAGCGGGCATTCTTCCGGGCCAGTCGGAAACACGTTGTCAATCTCAGTTGGGTGGAGAGCATCGAGCCGTGGTTTAATGGTGGCCTGATGGTGAAACTGCGCGGAGGCGACAAGGTGGAAGTAAGCCGAAGACAAGCTGCCAAGTTTAAAGACATGATGAGCCTGTAACTATTGCAGATTCCAATGAATTGGGCTATTCTTAATTAGGAATCAATCTTTTTAGGTAAATTTCTTGACAAAATCTTTGACAAGAAGATTGACAAGTCTTAATTAAATTAATCATTTGTACCTATTCTATTGGTAAATGTCGACTTCACCCTGTCAGACATCAGGAAATAAGGTATCCAGACGGCTGACGAGATGAAAGCCCGTAGCACGTCTTGCATTGATGCATAGTTTATCTCCCCTAATCCGAACAGGTTAATTACCCACAAATCCATTGTTAACAAAATCAGATTGTATCCATAGAAAACAGTTATTAACCGGGGTAGGCTTGTTCTTTTCATCCATAACAGGATGTTCATTAAGACAGCGTAAGCGATAAGCGTAAGATTTGCCAGAAATTCAATTAAGACGAATAAGCCAAGGCCGGGATTAAAGGATGGAAAACCAGGGTCAGTTAGAATTTTCCATTGACTAATATTGAATGTGCCAGCATGAATGAGTTGATAGATTGCTGCAAAGGGAGTAAGCAATAATCCGAAGGCGGGAAGGAAAAGCCATCCACCAACATGATCATAATAAGATTCTGACAAGGGTTCAGGATCGTATTCATAAAGCTTGCGTAATCCGAAGAAAATACCGACTAAGGCTACCAGGGCAATCAGCAAAAAGGGCCAGTTGAATTCTGAAGAATTGGCATTCTTCGGTGTGTATGTTAGGTTTAACGAGAGGCCATTTAAGACTTTATTTGTTTTTTCAATTTGATCTGCGGTTTCATTTGCCTCGGTGTATTCTTTCTTGCTTCGGTAAGAGTAACGAAGCCGAATCATTTTATCGATTAATACCTGACTTGATGTAAACCGAAATCCTTTACTCTCAATGATGGATTGGTCATCCTTTAAACTCCATGGTTCGGGTAGATAAATCTCAACGGTTTGTTCTATGTTAAGTGGATAAGTCAGCGAATAGGGCATTGTTCTCAATTTGGTTTGTGGTTTTTTCAGGTAACCGGCCAAAAATCGTGCATAGGTTTCCACTGAATACTGACTCAATGAAGAATCGTATTTCCAAAAGAGATCGATCAGGTAAGACTCACTTGTAGTTATTTTGTTCAATTCAACATCATCCTCAAAAACTACATCTCCGGAACTCGTGATAGAAGGATGGTCATTCGCATAGAAATTGATGTAGTTCTTATTGATCTCGGCCAGGCTGGTCGCTTCACGATTTTGTCGCGTAAAGTCAGCTTCGTCACCAGTATATGTGGTTACAATATTGAGTTTAGCTGATTTTCCAATCTCATCCACGATGTATTTTTCAGTGATATCAATACCAGAATAGGTAAGCCCAAAAGGAATAGGCTCCATTCCCGTTATTTTTTTGTCTATAACCAGGGCATTGTAGTAGGAAGGAATTGTTCTGTGCCGGATACTTCCCCGCTGGAAACTAATCGTCGGATCAATCCAGTAAGCAGAATCTCCAAAATTGATCTTCACAATGCAATGGTTAAACATCCATGGTGATGGAAGTCGATCGTTCAGGACTTTACCATATGATGTATTGACGAGAGCGGGGCTGCAGTCAATCCCCATTTGTTGAAGAATAAATGATAACAGCAGAGATTTGTCTTTACAGTCACCAAAACGCTGAGCGAATACCTGACCAGGCGGATGTGGCTTATGGCTATTAATGCCACTTGAAAAGGACAAATAACGAATTTCATCCTGCACCAATTCTATGCTTTTCTTTATCCAATCCTGAGGCTTGAGCGAGGCCCCTTGAATCTCTTTTATTTTAATGGAAAGCGCTGGGGTCACTTTTTCGCGAACCTGAAAGACATCGTGCGCCCATTCATTAAGATCTTGCCAGGATTTATATTCGGAAGTTTCAATACGTTCTGTTGGATCGAACCAGTCAGGCGTTTTGTCTTCCCATAAGAAAGCGGGGATATTATCCTTCTCAAGAGAATACGTAAAAAAACCCTTTTCCTCACTTTGCTTCAATTTAGCCTTAATGTTGAAGTATTTGAAGTGAAGTTCCCTGGAAGTTTTCGCCCGAATGGAGTAATAAATTTTTCCGACCGGGACATCGTAATTGAGATAAAACGAGTTAAAAAACATTCCTTTAAAAAGCGGGTTTGATCCCCGGATGGTGTAGGCATACTCTACCATATCTCCAGGGCGTACGTCATCCAGGTTCAAAAGGGCACTAAGACTCCCATCGTAAATATTTCGTTCAAGGTTTTCTTCCCTTCGAATCACTTCAATTTTGTTGATTCTTAACTTATCAATGGTCTCTCCATTTCGCTTTATGATGACTTTGTGAAAGATTAACTTTTCATAGGCAGGATCAAATGATACATTGATAGTTGAAGCAAAGGCCAACCCTTTTTCAGTTAAGATTTTTGTGGCGTATCGTCTATAGGTCTCCTGTGACTCAGCATCATGTTGTTGGTCAACAAGCAGAAAGTAGTAACCACCACTGGTGTTCGTTGTGTCGTTAACTTTTTCGGAGAAGGGAAGAATATTTATCCAGCCGGGTGCCTTTTCATTGAGTAAACCATTTTGCGAGAGGCCATTCGAAGAAATTAAGAGCAAGAGGGAAAAAAAGCAACTGAATTTCAGCATGAAATTAAACTTGGGGTTGGGAACAAGTAAGCATTACCTCAACACCAACTCCACCAATTCCTTTTCCACATTCCAGTCTTTGGCCAGCTTGAGCATGGCTGTTGCTTCCATCTCCGTTACATAGCCTTTGAGATTGTTGGACTGCCAGACCATATTGATGAGTTCTACCCGCTTGTCCTTAGGATAGTCGCCAATGATGTCGTTGAGGTAGGCGCGGGCACGGTCAAAGGCGGTAATGTAGTCTTTGGCGACATAATCAAGCGCCCATCTGAGCTCTTCCTCTGCATCCAGGGTTTGGGCGCTGTTCTCCAGGTCTTGTTTTTCCAATTCATCAAGACCGTGATAATGATAAATCACGGACTTGAGGAGCATGTACACACGTTTTTCGGATACGGTCATGGATGCCAGATGTCTATAGACAGGGAATTGCCCTTCAAAATAGAGAATTTTTATGAATCTGCCTTTCCATCGATAAAAAGATCGGAAGCGATTCTATCGGCCAGCAATTTTCCAGACCGCGTCAGTTTGAGGGTTTGGTTCTCCATTACTGCCATTCCCTTTTCCTGCAGATCGCCAAGATAGGCCTGGTTTATCCGATACAGATCCACTCCAAATTCCAATTTCACTTTTTCAAGATCGCAACCCCAGACCGTGCGCAACGTGGTAAAAATGTACTCGTTGATTTTATTTTCCTGGGTTAACACCTCCCTTTCAAAGGGGATATTGTCTTGTTCGATTGCCTTTGAATACAATGCATTATTGCTCACGTTAAATTGTCGGCTTGGTCCATCATAGGAATGGGCGCTGGGTCCGATGCCCAGATATTTTTTCTGTTTCCAATAACTACTGTTGTGACGGGAGTAAAAACCCGGCTTACAGAAATTGGAGATCTCATATTGCTCATATCCCGCTTGCTGGGTTATGTCCATGAGTCGCTCGAATAGTATGGCCGCCAGGTCTTCCTCCACGGCGTGCAGGGTTCCTTTCTTCTGCCTTTTTCCAAACACAGTTTTTTCTTCAATGGTCAGAGAATAGGACGAAAGATGTTCCGGCAGGAGAAGCAGCGCTTGCCTCATGTTCTTTTCCCAGGTATTCTGGTTCTGCCCGGGAATTGCGTAAATCAAATCCACGCTGATGTTATTAAAGCCTGCCACCCGGGCATCGTCAACACATCGAACGGCCTCATAGGAATCGTGAGCGCGGTTCAGGAATTTCAGCACGGCGTCGTCAAAAGACTGAATACCGATGCTGAGCCGGTTGACGCCCAATTGTTTCAGCGCCACCAGCTTCTCTGAAGTGAGGTCATCGGGATTTGCCTCGACGGTAATTTCAGGAGAAGTGATGGTGGGGTAGTTTGAGTGAACGGCCTGCAATAGGGTTTCCATTTCCGCTGTGGTCAGCAAAGAAGGAGTGCCTCCGCCGAAATAGATGGTTTCCAGCCTTTCTCCCTTGAGGTAATCCTTCTGCAAAGACAATTCCTTCACCATGCAAGAGATCAAATCAGAACGGTGTTCGGAGTTGGTTGAAAAGTGAAAGTCGCAATAGTGGCACGCTTGCTTGCAAAATGGAATGTGCAGATAGAGTCCGGCCATATTTAGAGTTCGAGGTTCAAAGTTCAAGGATTAAAGTTCACGGTTCAAGGTTTAAAGCTCCGGACACCACGATTAATACTCAAATCCTGATTATTTTTGGAGACCATGCGAATCGTTCAAGTTTTCTTCGTCTTCTCACTGGTCGTCCAGGGATATCGGATGGAGGCGCAGTCCCGGCAAATTTATCTCAAAGACCTTCGGGAAGAATGGTTGATCGTTGACCATGAGGGATACCGGAAGTTTGCAAAGGATCCTGTTAAGAAAATATTCTTTTCATTTGACGCCTCACAATTCAGGGGTGATTTTTTGTGTGTGGAGGACGAACGTCCTTTTGCCATTTTCATCAATCAGAAATTAGTAACTGAAAAAACCCGTGGTCTGGTGAAGCTTGACCTGGACAGTCTTCGTTTGTTGTATTCATCACAACTGTCGGTCAGTGTTTTTCAACAAACCGGCATCGCTTCACTTTCGACCTACCTTCTCGGCCCTCTGGCGGTGGCCGATACAGATCAGGATATCTTTCTTCGGAAAGGGAATTTTTTCCTGGACTTCTCGTTGATGGCCACGCTGATGGTGTCTGTTTATTTGGTTTTTCTACTGCGCACCAATCCGAGGTTAACCCTGGACTATCTGAATGTTTCCAAATTGTTTTCGTCACAGGAGCGGGAAGAAAATCTGCTGACCAGCCGCATTACCTCACGGGTCAATTTATTGTTTTATTTTTTTTGCAGTCTTTTTTGCGCGCTGACTCTGTTGGTGGTCTTTCATTTGAGTAAGAACCGGATACCGTTGGCGGGCTGGTTCCCGATCCGCTCAACCGGGGAAGGTTTTTTTCAATGGTTAAAGTTGTCGGTGATCGTTGCGGGTCTGTTGGCACTCAAGTTGATGCTTATCATCCTGTTCTCGTCCCTTTTTAATTTGCGGGACAAGGCCCCGATTCAATATTTTAACTTTATTCGTGCGCTCTTTCTGGCGGCGGGCCTGATCGCCCTGATCAGCACTTTGAATTTTGTTTTGCATGGTCAATATGGCGGTCTTGATTCGATGTGGTTAAAAATAGGGGCCGCGGTCATGGTCCTTGCGGCTGGAATGATGTATTTAAAATTATTGGCGTTGACCCGTTACCATTTTTTTCATTTATTTTCCTACCTTTGCGCATCGGAAATTATTCCGTTGGTGATCTTGTTGAAGATCTTGTTGTATTAAGCCTGAACCCGACTTGTGTTGATATGACTGAAACTGCCAATGACAGAATGCGCAAAGTGAAAAGCATTCTGGTCACTCAGGAGGCACCTCCGGATGTTAATTCACCTTACATTAAGCTTGCCGAAAAATTCAATCTGAAGATTGAATTCCGTCCGTTTATTCAGGTTGAGCCGGTGCCAGTAAAAGAATTTCGCAAACAGAAGATTGATATCCTCGCGCACTCCGCCATCATCTTCACCAGCCGCAACGCAGTAGATCATTTTTTTCACATTTCGAAAGAATTGAAAGTAGAGATGCCACCGGAAATGAAATATTTCTGCATCTCCGACCAAACCTCGAATTACTTGCAGAAATATATTGTCATTCGGAAGCGTAAAATTTTTACAGGCCTGAAGAACGCGCAGGAATTGTTGGAGATCATTAAGAAGCACAAGAATGAAAAATTCCTTTTCCCTTGCTCCGACATCCGCAAAAATGATATTCCGGATTTTTTAAGAGAGAATAGTTTCAATTTTACCGAAGCAATTATTTACCATACCGTCGCAGCCGACCTCAGTGACTTGAAGAATGTGTTTTATGATATCCTGGCTTTTTTTAGCCCTTCGGGAATCAATTCCCTCTTCGTCAACTTTCCCGAATTCAAACAAAACAACACCCGGATTGCCGCCTTTGGCCCTACCACCTCCAAAGCCGTGAAGGACTCCGGCATGGTGCTGGATATCGAAGCCCCGCTCCCCAATGCTCCTTCTATGACGGGTGCACTTGAGTTGTATATTAAAAAGGCGAACGGCATCAAATAACTCTTTAACCCTTACGTTTTTGCGTAGGGATAGATTTTATTACACTTTAATTACATCCAGATTGAAAGTGTGGTTTGAAATGCCTTATCTTTAAGACTGCTTAAATTAAAATGCGGAATAAAGTAATCAAACTGGGCTTCTTATTGGTGTTGTTCACCGGGCGATCCTTTGCGCAGCAAGATCCGCAGTTTACCCAGTACATGTTCAACACCTTATATTATAACCCGGGGTTTGCAGGGGTAGATGGGGTAACCCGAATGTCGCTGATGTATCGCAGCCAATGGACTGGATACACCCAAACTGCAGGAGGCGGGGGGGCACCGTCCACTACGATTCTGAGTATGACCGCACCCATCTATAAAATAAACAGCGGAATCGGAGCGTACATTGTCAATGACCAGTTGGGCGC
>JAYVXP010000179.1:0-37404 GCA_043785125.1 Bacteroidia bacterium | reverse complement strand
TCTTGTTGATGATAGAAAATGAATTGATGTCAAAACTCGGTATGTCCGTGTTCTGCTGTATCCATTTCTTCTGATCATCGTATTGATTTCCCAAGACAAAATTTAAATGACCATTTTCATACTCCAGTCCAGAATAGGTCGTTTTTACTTTTGCTGTTGCGTCGCCCTTGGAATTCACAAAAACTTCAGCCGAACGGGACTGAACATTTTGATTAGTGGTGTACCTGGGCGTCCAAACAATTTCAGCTCCATTTTCAGTGATCGCCAATGCTTTTCGATCTCCGGTAAAGGTTCCGGAGTATCCAAATGGATCGGTTTGGCTTGTGCATTCAAGCCAAATTGTATCATTCTTATTCGGAACAAAAACGGTTGCATGATTGAATTGGGAGCTTGGAAAATCGGTCTCCAGTTTTTGGGCATTTTTTCCGGCACGGATCAGCGTGTAATTAGATTTTATTCCGGCCGCGTCAAGCATCGAAACCATGTAGTTTGACAATGCTTTGCAGTCTCCGTATCCCATTTGATCGACTACAGTTGCCTCAAACGGCTGATATCCCCCTATGCCCAATTGTATACTGACATACCGCGTCTTACTTTGCAGGTATTCATAAACTGCTTTGATTTTTTCTTCCGGAGTTTTCAAGGGTTCCGTTATTTGCTTAATCTTTTGTCTTGTTTCATCCGGCAAAACATTTCTTCCTTTGTTTAAGGTCCCGATCCATTTTCCAAATTCATCCCATGTATTCATGCTACCGACATATCCATCATATTCAAAGTGTGAAGGGGCTACTATGATCTGTGGAGCAAGGTCATGAGCAGAAGGCCCCAACGGTTCCAGGATGGCTGGCTTTAGATTTTCAAAAGTCCAGGTCCACGTCTCAAATCCTTCTTCTGTATAACCTGTCTTTGGTTGTTGGTTAATGTTTAGCAACTTATAGCGAGGAGCGATAGACCTCATAGTCTGAGGAAACTGCAGGGAGTAAGATGTTTGTTGTATCGCAACTTTTTCTCCGGGTGAAATAATAAATCCAGGAATATAAAATAAGAATTTGTACTCAATTTCGTATTCGATTTCAACGGTATAAGGATAAATGGCCTGAGCGAGATCGAAACTTTTCAGGCGGTTATCGCTGAAAAGACTTATCCCATCAAAGCTACTTTGATCCCTAATTTCAGCGTTCTTCAATTTCTTAACCAGCTTTCCTTTAGCATCATAAACACTTCCGCTAATGCTCTTAACCTTGCTTAGTTTATCATACCCAACAACTTCAGAAGCATATGACTTAGCCGCCTCATTAAAAATGGTGATGGCATAATAAACATAATAATTGGCTCTGCTCTGGCTAAGAATTTTGAAGATCATTTTCTCTTCACGAACGACGGCGTTGACATTCGTCTTGAATTCTTCGGGGATGGCGCTTACCGGGTATTTTAGATCTACGCCCCAGCTGAATTGAAAGGCACAGCAAAAAATCACGATGAATAATTGTCTCATTTCAATTCTGTTTTTTTTTCAACACAATTTGTTCCCCTTGTTTAGCAATTGCCTAACTATAAAACTCTCTTAGATCGAGATACTCATTTTGTAAAAAAAGACTTTTGTTAATCTGAAAGTTGCTGGTAATGCTGACGATATTTCCACTCAATTGAACATTATTTCTTCTTTAATACAATCTGCTCCGCTTGTTTGGCAACCACCTGATTGTAGAACTCCCTCAATACAGGATATTCATTTTGCGTAAATAGGCTTCTGTTTATCGAAAATTGGCTGGTGATGGAAAGTGTGTTCCCGATGAGTGAAAGATTGTAAACATATTTGCCCCCATTGCCAGGCAATGTCAATACTTTAGGCTTTGGCAATTCCTCCACCACAAACCCATCCGGTATTGATATTTTACCCAGGTATAATATTTCAAAAGGCGTGGCGAAGTCCACCGGATACAGTCTCTTTTCACTCTTAAATTTGTTTTCCTCCATCCGATCCATTACAAAAGGATTGAGATAAATAACCGCGCCGCTCGCCTGAGCGTGGTCGCGAATCACTAACTTATGCTTCTCTCTTACAGATTGAGAAGGATTGGTCATGTTATTGAATTCACTTTTGTCAACTTCCCATGTTTTGCCTTCGAGTAAGGCCTTAACATATTTTTCCTCACCCAATTCCTTGTATGATTTTCGCGTTACGCCCCCGGCAATTCCGTCGTAACTGAGGGTAAGCTGCCCGGTCAGTTCTCCCGCTTCATCGATTTTCAATTCCGCAGTGATTACTTGTCTTGAACGCGCAGAGGTAATTTCAATCCAGTCAGGGCCGATTTCGGAAACGATCAGGCCCGATCCATTAATGCAACGTTGGGGAAGGGCTGACATGGGCAAATCCTTATCTGTAGCATCAACCAATATTTGTTTTTCTTTTATTTTGATTACACAAATCACATCGTTAAATTGATCAACCTGATTCGTAAAAGATCTAACCATCCCGTTGTCCCTTGTGCTGAGAAAGACAGGGTCTGCAGAGAGGCCTGCTTTCTGAAGCATAGATACCAACATTAGGTTGATTTCAGATGAACTGCCTTTTTTGTCTTCCAGCACTTTCTTGAATGCATGGTCAGGAATTCGATCCGTGTCACCATTCCACACTACACTCGCCTTTACATAATCATAAATGGCCTGCAGTTTCTTTTCAGGTTCAACCATTCCCGCCGTTAGTTCATCAACCGTTTTATTCAGAAATCCAGAGCCCTTGATTTGCTGGCCAAATTCTTTAGATTCAATATGTTCTTTCACAATTTTTTCCCATGATTCATTAAAATAAATAATCGGCCTTCCAGGAATAAATAACTCAGAAATATAGAAGTGTATTTTAGCTACATAATCATCCGGCGTTGTTATAAATGGCTCTTCTTTGAATGCCGGTACATCCGCCATTACAAAATGCTCAAAAGTGTCGCCTTTTTGTTCATGCTTGGTAATGGGCAGAAAACCTTGCATATCTTTTCGAAAGCTGAAAGTGGTTGGTATAGAAGTGTCATATTCGCTCCATACTACTGGGATCGTGTATTGAAACTGCCAATCTGGAAGAAGACTGGCCGTAGACCGCAAAACATAACTGTACTCAATGATGGACCCCTCCTTAACATTGGGCAAAGTGAATTTAATCTGATCCCTGTATTTATTGTATTTACTTTTGAAAATGGATGTCTCAATCATTTTGGACTCTACAATATTTCCTCCTTCAAGATTGTAGGTGGACCCCTTTAGCTTTGAGACACTTTGGCTTACATGTTGAATGCGCATAGCATGATCAGCCCATTCAAATCCACCTTTTGTAAAAATCTTGATCCTAACATGCCGTTTAAAAGAGACATTCAGATCCTCTGATAAAACGGTTTCTCCCTTATCAAATAGAATGACCGCCGTGGCTGAAGAGTCCAGGGTGTAAGAATCCATTTTCATCTCCTCCATTGAAACTTCTCCAAACTTAGGAAGGGCTTTTTGAGCAATCCCGGAGAAAGCCAGGAATACAAATAGTAAACCAATGAATGAACGCATGAACTTTTCATTTAAACCTGTCATAAAGTAAAGAGATTTTGGCTTAATTGAAAATCGGGTTGAGAAAGTGCATTACCTTGCTTCCAAAATTTTCCTCATTGGCCAAAACCAAAACTCTGTTTTTCTGTCAATCCTGCGGCTATGAATCCGCCAAATGGCTTGGCAAATGCCCCTCCTGTAATACCTGGAACAGCTTTGTGGAAGAAGTTGTTTCGAAAAGTGAGGGCGATAAAAATGAGTGGAGACAAGATTCATCAAAAAGCAAAATCGCCAGGCCGAAAACACTCGAAGAAATTGAATCCGGTACAGAAATACGAATGGTCACCCCGGATCAGGAGCTCAACCGGGTCCTGGGTGGAGGTATTGTTCCGGGTTCCGTCATCCTCATCGGCGGTGAACCCGGTATCGGAAAATCCACACTGATGCTCCAGATTGGATTGGCCCTGAAAAGCCAAAAAGTCCTTTATGTTTCCGGTGAAGAAAGTGATCAACAAATCAAAATGCGCGCCGACCGGCTTAACCTGTCTTCTGCTTCTTCAGGCCGGTTTTATACTTTGACTGAGACCAGTACCAAGAACATTTTTCTCGCCATTGAAGGGCTTGAACCGCAGTTGGTCATCGTGGATTCAATACAGACTTTATTTTCCAACCTCCTCGATTCGGCTGCCGGAAGTATCGCCCAGGTCCGTCAATGCGCTGCAGAATTAATGCGCTTTGCAAAAGAAACCAATACCCCCGTTTTTTTGGTGGGTCATATTACCAAAGATGGCATGCTGGCCGGACCAAAAGTCCTGGAGCACATGGTAGATACCGTACTGCAATTTGAAGGCGATCGCCATTTGGCATACCGCATTTTGCGCACGACAAAAAACAGGTTTGGCTCCACTTCCGAAATCGGTATTTATGAAATGCTGGGCTCCGGCCTGCGAGAAGTATCCAACCCTTCAGAGATTCTGATTTCCCAAAAAGACGGCAACCTCAGCGGCGTAACTATTGGTGCTACCATCGAGGGTAACCGGCCGCTATTGATTGAAATCCAATCGCTGGTCAGCCCAGCTTCCTACGGAACACCACAGCGAACGCCAACAGGATTTGATCAGAAGCGATTAAACATGTTGTTGGCCGTGCTTGAAAAACGGTGTGGCTTCCGGGTGGGAACACAAGACGTTTTTCTCAATATGGCCGGTGGCATCACCGTGGAAGACCCCGCCATCGACCTAGCCATTTGTATTTCCATTATTTCCTCGATGGAAGAAATACCGGTCTCAGATAAAATATGCTTTGCCGCTGAAATCGGATTGGGTGGGGAATTGCGCGCGGTCAACCGCATTGATCAGCGAATCTCCGAAGCCGAAAAGCTGGGTTTCAAAGAAATATACATTTCCAAGTTCAGTCAAAAATCCCTCGACTTGAAAAAGACGAAGATCGCAGTAAAGTCATTTGGTAAGTTGACAGAAGTGTTTCAGGATTTGTTCAAATAGTGTTGCAATTATGAATTCATTCTTTGTTGATACGTTAGGCGTTTCTGAAGAAATTTTTAGTTATCTCGTTTTGCCGCTGTTTATTTTTCTTGCCCGCATTTGCGATGTTTCCATTAACACCATTCGCATTATCTATATGCTCGGGGGTCGGCGCTGGACCGCTACCGTACTTGGTTTTTTTGAAGCTTTTATCTGGTTGATGGCCATCCGGCAAATTTTCGCACACCTCGACAATTGGATTTGCTACATCGCCTATCCCGCTGGTTTTGCTTCGGGCGTAATGGTGGGGATGATCATCGAGGAACGTATCGCTTATGGAAAGGTGATTGTGCGGATCATCACGCGCAAAGAAGTAGTTGATCTCATATCCTATCTCGATGTTCAGCATTTTCGTTACACCAGAGTCAATGCGGAAGGTCCCGATGGCCACGAAAACCTGGTCTTTACTGTACTCGAGCGGGAGCGCCTGGATGAATTACTCAGCAAACTCAAGGTAATTCTTCCCACCGCATTCTACACCATTGAAAAAGTTAAGGCAGCAGGAGAAAGCGGCATTTTGCCGGAAGAAAAAGGTGGATTTCGCTTGTTTACCTGGTTGAGGGGTGTAATCCGCGACTAGGATATGTAAAGTCTGCAAAATGGGCTTTTCAGTTGATTGAAATGATTGGATTATAACCGCATTGATCCTTAGTCATTTTTAATGACTGCAAGCCACCCGTATGAAGGGCCAAAATTGTGGAACCTTTGTCGAAAAAACCCTTACTGATCAAATCACAAATCCCGTACATCATCTTGCCCGTGTAAACCGGCTCCAATGGAACACCATGATCATCTTGAAAGTCCCGGATAAAATCATCCAATGTTTTATTTGTTTTAGCATACCCACCAAAAGCGTATTCCGTTGAAATGCTCCAATTCGAAAACAACCTTCCTCTATAGTCAGTCAATAACTTGCTGACCTCTTTGTTTAGAAAAGTCCCTTCTTTCAAAGCAGAAAATCCTACCAATTCAGCTTTCCCCGCTAAGCTTTCAATCAAACCGGCCAATGTTCCACCTGTTCCAACCGGTAAACACAAATAATCAAATCGCATTTCTTCCAGTATTTTTTTACCCCACTCCGCGCATCCCCGCACCGCCTG
Source organism: Bacteroidia bacterium (assembly GCA_043785125.1). Lineage (GTDB taxonomy): Bacteria > Bacteroidota > Bacteroidia > Cytophagales > Cyclobacteriaceae > ELB16-189. The sequence continues at coordinate 31,235 of JAYVXP010000179.1, read as the reverse complement.
GTTATTCGTCCCACCTTCCGGAATCAAATAGAATTTTCCAAAATCCTTGCTCAGGGTTTCAATCCATGCAGTCTCCGATTTCCTTTTATACTCCTCACGCGAAACATAATGTAAATGCATGCCCTTATTTTCTGCAAACTGAAGTGTGGAATTTAATGGAGGCGTTTTCTCCCCTCGGATCACTCCAATGCTTTCAAATTCAAAATCTCTTGCTGCCGCCGCCGTTGCATAAATATGATTGGAATAAGCGCCACCAAAAGTGAGCAGTTTAGTAAACCCCAGACGCCCCGCTTCCTCCAGATTATACTTCAGTTTCCACCACTTGTTTCCGGAAACCAAAACGTGGTTCTCGTCCTCTCTCCTTACCAACAGTTCGACTTGAGCCTTTTCAAGCCAATCCGCTTTGATCTGCTGAATTGTGGGTTCTGTATAGGAAAGCACACTAAATTATTTACTATTATACTAATTATTTTAGTAATATTGATGTATGGATGAATCCTATTTCAAGGGACGAGGAGCCCAAATCAAAACCGGAAATAAATTCCTCAAAGCCCAAGTAGTCACCGAACACATTGAAGGTCTCGATGAGCCTTTACTTGAGTCGCCCGTCACCCAAATCTTTTACGAAAATCCGAAAAAGATTGTGAATAAAGTGGACAGTCCGGATTTGGGGATGATGTACTCCATGAATCCTTATCAGGGTTGTGAACACGGGTGCATCTATTGTTATGCACGAAACACACATGAGTACTACGGCTTTAGCGCAGGGTTGGATTTTGAAAGCAAAATTATTGTCAAGGAAAATGCGGCCCGTTTGCTGGAACAACAATTACTGAGCAAGAACTGGAACGCGGTCCCGATCGTGCTTTCTGGCAATACGGATTGCTATCAACCTCAGGAAAAAAAATTTGGAATCACACGACAGATGCTCAAAGTAATGGTGCAATATCGGCACCCGGTGAGTATTATTTCCAAAAACAGTCTGGTTCTCCGCGATCTGGATCTCCTGCAGGATTTGGCTTCGGAGAGGCTTGTTCATGTTTACATTTCGATCACCACCTTAGATGAGGACCTCCGACGCATAATGGAACCACGCACTGCGAGTTCCCTTAAAAGGCTGAAGACCGTAGAAAGTCTTGCATTGGCAGGTGTTCCTGTGGGTATCATGAACGCACCGATCATTCCCGGCTTAAATCATCACGAAATACCACAAATAATTAAAGCAGCAGCCGACCATGGGGCGCTAAATGCTGGCATGACCATTGTGCGATTAAATGGCTCCATCGGCATTTTATTTGAAGACTGGCTTCGCAAAAACTTTCCCGACCGGTTTGACAAAGTTTGGAACCAGATTTCTTCGATGCACGGCGGAAATGTACATGACTCACAATTCGGAAGGAGAATGTCCGGAGAAGGAAATATGGCTGACTCGATTCACCAACTCTTCCGTGCTGCCAAAAAGAAATACTTGAAAGATAAAGCCATGCCTCCCTATGATCTAACCCGATTTAGAAAAGGTGGAAATCTGAATTTGTTTAATCAGGGTTAACCAGGATAACCCGCCTTGAAATCGAGTTTTCAACATTTCCCTTATCTTTGTACCGTATACCCACAGTGTTGAAACGCATTCTATCCATATCGCTCCTCATTTTATACATAAACTCCTACACGGAGTTTCATGAAGCATTACGCCTTCCGATATTGCTGGAGCACTATTACGAGCACCGCCAGCAAGTGAAGGATATGTCCTTCATGGAATTTTTGACAATGCATTATCAATCTGACGCGTCGCACGACGATCAGGACAATCGCCTACCATTTAAGGATATTCACCATTCCTTTACAGTACCGGCCATTGCATTGCCGATTCAGAAAATAGCATTGGAAAAGACCATTCTCCTTACAGAAGTTACTCACTCTTCAACTTACCAGGAAGCCAACATTGCTTCCCACCTTTGCGAGATTTTTCAGCCTCCGCGTCATTCCTGATTTTCTTTACCGGTACTTCTTGCTCCGCCTTCATAGTCGGATAATCTCTATTTTTTAATTTTTAAAAATCCATCTCATGTTGAATGGAATCATATCCTTTTCGATAAGGAACAAATTTGTCATTGGAATGCTGACGTTGGGACTGATCCTTTACGGCAGTTATTCTCTGACGCAACTCCCTATTGACGCCGTCCCCGACATCACCAACAATCAGGTCCAGGTCATCACCCTTTCGCCATCATTGGCTGCTCCCGAAGTCGAGCGGCTGGTGACGTTTCCGATTGAGCAAACCATGGCCACCATTCCGCACATCACCGAAATGCGTTCCTTCTCGCGCTTCGGCCTTTCGATCGTTACCATTGTTTTTACCGATGGCGCTGATATTTATTGGGCCCGTCAACAGGTAAATGAAAGACTTTCCCAAGCCAAGACTTTTATTCCTCCAGGGGCTGGTATCCCGGAGTTGGCACCGCTCACTACAGGTCTTGGCGAAATTTATCAATACATCGTGCGGCCAAAAAAAGGTTTTGAAAGTCAATACTCTGCAATGGACTTGCGTACCATTCAGGATTGGGTTGTCCGGCGCCAATTGCTGGGCACCGAAGGCGTGGCCGACGTGAGCAGCTGGGGGGGCTATTTGAAGCAGTACGAGATTGCCTTTGACCCGGAGAAATTGCGCAGCATGAATGTCAGCGTGGGTGAAATCTCCCTTGCGTTGGAAAAAAACAATCAAAATACAGGGGGCGCTTACATCGATCAAAAGCCCTTTGCATTCTTTATACGGAGTGAAGGCCTCGTAGAAAACTTGAAAGACATTGAAAACATTGTAATAAAAAATAATAACAACGGTTTACCCGTACTCATCGGTAATGTAGCTGAAGTGCGCTTTGGCCATGCCAATCGCTATGGAGCGATGACTTACAACAATCAAGGGGAAGTTGTTGGCGCCATTGTCATGATGTTAAAAGGCGCCAACTCTTCACGGGTAATCGGTAAGGTAAAGGAACGCATCGCTCAAATTGAAAAAACCTTACCCGAAGGTGTAGAGATTGCTCCTTATCTCGACCGTACCAAACTCGTAAACAATGCCATTCACACAGTGACAAAAAATCTGGCCGAAGGTGCATTGATTGTAATCTTTGTGCTCGTTCTTTTGCTCGGGAATCTTCGTGCCGGGTTAATTGTGGCCTCGGTCATACCATTGGCAATGCTCTTTGCCATCATCATGATGAATTGGTTTGGTGTTTCTGGAAACCTAATGAGCCTGGGTGCGATCGATTTTGGATTGATCGTCGATGGAGCCGTGATTGTTGTGGAGGCCACCATGCATCATTTGTCTGGTGCGGGTGTTCAACGACTCACCCAGACTGAGATGGATAATGAAGTCCAGCAATCTGCCTCCAAGATGATGCGTTCCGCTGCCTTTGGTCAGATAATCATTCTCATTGTTTATCTACCCATTCTCACACTTGTAGGGATTGAAGGTAAAATGTTTCGCCCCATGGCACAAACCGTAGCCTTTGCTATTATTGGCGCTTTGATTTTGTCGGTCACTTACGTGCCGATGGTCTCTTCCATCGCGTTATCCAAAAATACCCATCACAAGAAAAATATTTCCGATCGCATGATCGGTTTTATCCATCGACTTTACTCACCGCTCATTCACATTGCATTAAAAAAACGTCTCTTTATTCTGGTAAGTGCCGCCGTTCTCTTTGTAGTCAGCATGATCTTGTTTCTCCGTCTGGGCGGGGAATTTATTCCGCAACTGGATGAAGGCGACTTCGCTGTAGACACCCGGCTGTTGACCGGCAGCGCGCTGAGTCAAAGTACTGAAGTTGCTCAAAAAAGCGCCAAGTTGATTCTTGAAAATTTTCCAGAAGTAAAAGAGGTCGTCGGCAAAATTGGGAATTCCGAGATCCCCATTGACCCCATGCCACTGGAGGCGATGGATTTGATTATCGTATTAAAGGATAAAGATCAATGGACCAGTGCTTCCTCACGCGAAGAACTTGCGGATAAGATTGCTGCAAAACTTCATCAGACCATGCCCGGTGTAAACTACGGTTTCCAGCAACCCATCCAGATGCGCTTCAATGAATTAATGACCGGAGCACGCCAGGATGTGGTGATTAAAGTCTATGGTGAAGATTTGAAGGCACTTTCGGATTATGCTCAGCGTATTAGGCAACTGGCGGGCACCGTTACCGGAGCAGAAGACATTTTCGTAGAACCAATCGAAGGGTTGCCCCAAATTGTAGCAAAGATTGACCGTAGGAAACTGGCTCTGTTTGGTTTAAGTATGGAAGAAACAAACAGGGCATTGCGCGTTGGATTTTCGGGTGAATCCGCAGGACTTGTTTTTGAAAATGAAAAACGTTTTGACCTGGTCGTCCGCCTGGATGAAAAAAATCGAAAAAGCATTGAAGATATCAAGGGTCTTTATTTAACCAAATCGGATGGTTCCCAAATCCGGCTTGAACAAGTAGCCGAAATTGAGTTGAAAATTGGGCCTAATCAAATTCAACGAGATGATGCAAAACGAAGAATAGCCGTGGGTTTTAATGTCCGGGGACGCGACGTAGCCACCATTGTTGAAGAAATGGACAAGAAAATCACCGACCAAATTAAATTTTTGCCTGGATACTTTGTCAAATACGGAGGTTCATTTAAGAACCTCGAAGAAGCAAAGCAACGCCTTCTGATCGCCGTTCCCGTTGCTTTGATTCTGATTTTTGTCCTGTTGTATTTTACATTTCATTCACTGCGGAACGGTTTGCTGATTTTCACAGCGATCCCCCTGTCTGCAATAGGCGGGATCTTTGCGCTCTGGCTAAGAGGTATGCCTTTCAGTATTTCTGCAGGAATCGGGTTCATCGCACTCTTTGGCGTCGCCGTTTTAAATGGAATCGTCCTGATTGCCGAATTCAATCGACTAAAAGCATCGGGATTGCATGATCTGAATGCGATTGTCCTGCAGGGAACAGAAGTCCGGTTGCGCCCAGTGCTGATGACGGCGTTGGTGGCGTCATTGGGCTTTTTGCCGATGGCCCTATCCCATTCATCCGGAGCGGAAGTTCAACGGCCTTTGGCAACAGTGGTGATTGGCGGCTTAATCACGGCCACACTTCTTACGCTGGTCGTGCTACCTGTATTGTATACCTATTTTGAAAAGAAAGAATCCTCTCAAATTGCTGAGTCATGAAAAAAATAAAACTCTTCCTTCTCGGATTGTTATCGTCTTCAGCTTACGCACAACAACCCTTTAGTTTGGAACAGACCGTTCAGACCGCCTTACAAAAAAATCAGTTGATTCAATCCGCTGAGTACCAGGTGGAGTATTTCAGGCAGGTGAAAAAAACTTCCACAGATATTGGAAAACTATCTGCCGTGTGGATGCACGGCCAATACAATTCTATTTATCAGGACAACAACTTCAATTTCATGCAGACTTTGCCGTTTCCCTCGTTGCTAAGTAGTCAGGTACAATTGGGAAAGGAGCAGGTACTGGGAGCCCAGAAGAATCTGAGGTCCACACAAAATGATTTGGCGTTTGAGGTAAAGTCAATTTATTATCAGCTGCTTTATCTGGAGGAGTTGAAAAAACTTTTATTTGCCCAAGACACTTTATTTGCTGACTTCTCAAGGGCTTCCTCGTTGCGCTTCAAGACCGGTGAGAGCAATCTGCTTGAAAAGACTACTGCTGAAACGCAATGGATGGAAGTAAAAAACCAATCGCGGATCAACGAAGCGGATATTCAAATTGCCGAAACTCGTTTACAGGCGCTGTTGAAAAATGAATCTCCGGTTAAGGCGAGCGATGTGTTAAAGAAACGCGATTTACCATTGGAGTTGGATTCGGTTTCTTTGTCATCCAATCCACAACTAAACTATCTTCTCCAGCAAACGGTCATCAGTCAGCGCGCCAAACGTGTTGAGCGCAACCGCATTTTGCCGGATATCAGTGTTGGATATTTCAGTCAGAGCCTGATAGGTCTTCAAAACGTAAATGGCCAGGACCAATATTTTGGACGGGGCAAACGGTTTCAGGGGTTCGAATTGGGTCTTTCCATACCGCTTTGGATCGCTCCACAGCTGGCGCGGGCCAAGGCTGCTGCTTTCAATGAGGAGGCCGTTCGGAAAAATGCAGAACATTTTCAAACCACTTTAAATGGGGCTTATGCCCAGGCCCTGCAGGAATTGGACAAAAACCTGGCAAGCCTGGATTACTACCAAAGCAGTGCCTTGAAAAATGCAGACCTCATTATACACCAGGCAAGAAGTGCTTTTGGTACTGGTCAAATTGGCTACGTAGAATATCTGCAATCATTAAAAAGTGCCAGTACTATTCAATCCAATTACCTGGTGGCGCTTAACTTGTACAATCAATCAGTAGTGAAAATTGAATTCTTACTCGGAAAATTTTAACTCGACACATGAAAATTGCTCATCATTCAATCATTCTATTCGTATTTGCGATATTAACTTCCTGCAATTCCCGGGAGAAATCCCGGGAAGCTCAAGTCAAGATTGTTCATTCTACTGAGGTTGTTCTCACGCAAGAGCAATTTAAGACGTCCGGTATTTTATTGGGCAATGTGGCACAGCGGAACATCAGCGGAACCATCAAGGCAAACGGCGTGCTCGATGTCCCTCCGCAAAATTTGGTAACCATCTCTGCTCCATTGGGCGGCTTTGTGAAAAGCACAGAGCTTCTTCAGGGGATGAAAATAAAAGCTGGACGGGTAGTTGTAACCCTGGAACATCCTGATTATATCCAGTTGCAACAGGATTATCTTGAAAGCAAAAGTCAATTGGATTTTTTGCAACTTGAATATCAGCGACAGGAAGAGCTCGCAAAAGAAAATGTCAATGCGGCCAAATTGTTACAACAGTCCCGCGCCAATTACTTCACTACGAAAGCCAGGATGTTGGGACTTCTCGCCAAACTCAAATTTATCAATATTGATTCCTCCGCACTTGAAAAAGGCGTCATCAGCAGTACGATCAATTTATATGCCCCTATTTCCGGCTATGTTACACAGGTCAATGTCAATGTGGGTATGCATGTTAACGCGGCAGACGTGATGTTCCGCATTGTGGACACCAATCACCTCCATGCTGAAGCCCAGGTGTTTGAAAGAGACATCCCAAGGCTTAAAATCGGTCAGCGTGTGCGATTGACTCTTTCAAACGATACCCGGGAGCGGACGGCCAGAGTTTATTTAATCGGAAAGGAGATAACCCCGGAACGAACCGTGCGCGTTCATTGCCATTTAGATCAGGAAGATCCGACGTTGATTCCGGGCTTGTACTTTAGTGCACTGATAGAAACCGACAACCAGTTGGTCAATTCCCTTCCTGAAAACGCAGTGGTTAATTTTGATGGCAAAGATTACATCTTTGTGGAAAAGAATGCCACCCAGCATCAATATAAAATGACCGAGATTCAGAGGGGAAGTAATGAAAACGGATTTGTGCAAATTACTTTACCCGCCGGTATCCCGTTCCAAACGCCCGTAGTGGTCGATGGTGCGTATGAACTACTTAGCTTTCTAAAGAATACGAGTGAATAACTATTATTCAGGAAATGCAGCCACATGACCTCGCATCGCTAGTCAAAACGGAATTACAGAATTTCATTCTTGACCACGAAAATGCGGATGAACGAAAATTGGTTCTCCAAAACAAAGTTATCCATGGCGTACCGGCTTCGGTCGTGGCAGCGCAGATTTCAGGACGACGAAAAGCAAAAAACAAATTGCCTCAATGGCATCAGTCCACCGGCATAATTTACCCTCCATCGGTTAATCTCGAACAATCCTCCTCGGAATTTACTGCCCGATTCAAGGCCAACCTGATTTCTGAAACGATGGCCAACCAGCCTCTTCGCGGGCTTGACCTAACTACTGGCTTTGGCGTTGACGCATTCTATTTAAGTCAGGTCTGCAAAAAAATAGATTGTGTTGAACCCGATTTCAGACTTTTGGAAATAGCCCAACACAACCACACCCGGTTAGGCGCTACAAACACTATTTATCATACCACGAAGGCAGCACAATTCATAACCTCTTCAGACGAAAAATTCGATTTTGCCTTTATTGATCCTTCCCGAAGGAGCCTTTCAAAAAAAGTATTTAGGCTTGCCGATTGTGAGCCCAATGTGGTTCAGCTTCTGCCTTCCCTTTTCGAAAGGACGAACCGGCTGCTCGTCAAAGCATCCCCTTTACTCGATTTGCATCTGGGCTGTGTGGAGCTAAGCCGGGTTGAAAGAATTTTTGTGGTGGCGGTTGAAAATGAATGCAAGGAAGTCTTGTTCTGGTGCGCGAAAGATCCTGGCAGGGAGGTGACGGTAACCTGTGCAAATCTTCATTCCGGATTTTCAAAGAATAAGCAACGCGATTTCACCTTTACCTTTTCCGAAGAAAAAAATGCCACCTCCATTTTTTCCGATCCGCTCACCTACCTGTACGAACCCAACGCAGCCATTCTCAAAGCCGGATCATTTAAAACGGTAGGTAGGCGATACGACCTTTTTAAACTGCATGTCAACACACACTTGTATACTTCTGATCAGTTGAAGGAAGATTTTCCAGGGCGAATTTTCAAAATCGAAGCACTTAAGCCAGACTCCAACCACTTCAGAACCCGATTTGAAGGAGGTAAGGTCAATGTAGTGACCCGAAATTATCCGTTGAGTCCGGAACAACTCAAGCAAAAACTGAAACTGCAGGATGGCGGAGAAAAATACTTAATTGGGTTTTCCGGACAGAAGAAAAAATTCCTTGTTGAAGCCCGACGCATTCTATAACCGGCTCCCGGTTATAGAAAGAATTTAAGAACATAGTAAGCCAGAAAAAAGATCGTCATCATCGTGCCGTACACAAGTATTACTTTTTTCCTGTTTTGTGTATCCTCCCACCAAAGCATGGTCCAGGGCCTGTAGAGTCCCAGGAGCAGAAACAATGAACTGGCCATTCCCAAATACAAAATCAACAGCCTGACGTAATACATAGATTTTCAAAGTTAGCCATATAAAATCGTAAGGATAATATTCTGGAAATTCTACCCTTACCCATTTGGAGGGAGCGTGCAGGTAAGGTACTTTTGCGCTCTATTTTTGCAGGCTTGAGGGCGAATGATTTTTTAAACATCTACAAGGCAGACAGTCTTATACAAACTCTGGCTGAGGGGATACGTACGCCCATTCCTTCCACAATTCGCATCAAGGGTCTAACCGGAAGTCTGGATGCAATCCTCTTTGCCGCCCTTCACAAAAGCACCAAATCAACCCATGTGATCATTCTTCACGACAAAGAAGAAGCTTCGTACTTTTTTAATGATCTTCAAAATCTGCTGGGCGAAAAAGAAATTCTCTTTTTCCCAATGTCGTACAAGCGGCCTTATGAATACGATGAGACTGAGAATGCCAACATCGTGATGCGGGCGGAAGTTTTGAGCCAACTCAACAATCATCCTGAATCTCAAATCATTGTTACCTACCCGGAAGCACTTTCCGAAAAAGTAATTAATAGAAAATCGCTTGCCTCCAATACGTTTCTGGTCAGAAAAGGCGAAAAGCTGAACAGGGCATTTCTGGAGGAGTTTCTTCATTCCTATGATTTTGAAAAAACTGATTTTGTTTTTGAACCGGGTCAATTTGCCATTCGTGGAGGAATCCTGGATGTTTTTTCCTTTGCCCATGATCTCCCCTACCGGATTGAACTTTTGGGAGATGAGGTAGACAGCATTCGTAGTTTTGATCCGGGCTCACAGCTTTCTGTTGAAAGTTTGGACAAAGTGAGTTTGCTGCCCAATGTGCAAACCCGTCTGGTGCTGGAAGAGCGTCAATCATTTTTAGATTTCATTCCTTCCAATTCCCGGATATGGATCAAGGATTTTCAATTGACCATTGATGTCCTTCAGAAATCCTTTGACAAAGCCAGCTTGAGTTTTGACAAAATTCTGCGAGACAGCGGCAGCCCTAAAATTGTTCTGCAGCCCGGGCAGTTGTTTGAAACCCGTGAAAGCTTTTCGGAAAAAATAGTTTCTTTTGTGAGACTGGAGTTTGGTAAGCGGTTTCATTTCGCCCCCCGTCAAATCCACGAATTCAAATCTTCCGCCCAACCATCCTTTAATAAAAACTTTGAATTGCTTGCTGCGGATTTGGTGGATCATCAAAGCCAGGGTTATTCCAATTTCATTGCCTCCGATCAGCCAAAACAACTGGAGCGCCTTCACGGCATTTTTGAAGAAATTAATCCCGAAACCCGATTCCAAACAGTGGAATTTGCACTTCGACAGGGCTTCGTTGACCCTATCTTAAAAGTAGTATGCTATACGGATCACCAGATTTTTGAGCGCTTTCATCGCTATCGCGCAAAAGAAAGGTTCTCCAAGTCCAAGGCCATGACATTCAGGGAATTGCAAACAATGCAGCCTGGAGACTTTGTGACCCACATCGATTATGGTATCGGAAAATTTGCAGGCCTGGAGAAAAAAGAAGTCAACGGCAAGGAGCAGGAAGCCATTCGACTGGTCTTTCGCGATGACGACCTCTTGTATGTCAACATTCATTCCCTCCACAAAATTTCCAAGTACTCAGGGAAAGACGGTACGCCGCCGCTGATCAGCAAATTGGGTTCGGGTGAATGGGAAAATAAAAAGGCAAAGGTCAAAAAGAAAGTTAAGGACATCGCCAAAGAGTTGATCGACTTATATGCTAAAAGAAAAGGAGCTCCGGGTTATGCCTATGCTCCGGATAGTTTCTTACAAGCCGAACTGGAATCGTCATTTATTTATGAAGACACTCCCGACCAGGCAAGGGCCATTGAAGATGTAAAAAAGGACATGCAGACTCCTCACCCGATGGACCGCCTTGTATGCGGTGATGTTGGTTTTGGCAAAACGGAAGTCGCAATCAGGGCCGCTTTCAAGGCCGTTACCGAAGGAAAGCAAGTAGCCGTGCTGGTTCCAACTACCATTTTGGCCATGCAACATTTCCGCACCTTCTCAGAACGGCTGGCAGCCTTTCCGGTAAAAATTGAATACGTATCCCGATTTAAATCCGCTAAAGAAATCAAGGCAATTTTAAAAGACGTAGAAGAAGGAAATGTCAAGATCATCATTGGAACACACCGCGTGGTGAGCAAAGATGTCATCTTTAAGGATCTTGGTTTGTTGGTCATCGACGAAGAACAAAAGTTCGGCGTCAAAGTGAAAGACCGGTTGAAAGAATTAAGGGTTAATGTGGACGTGCTTACCCTGACGGCAACGCCCATTCCCCGCACCCTTCATTTCTCGCTCATGGGCGCGCGGGATTTGAGCATTATTGCCACGGCACCGCCCAACCGGCAACCGGTCACAACGCAATTGCACACATACAATGAAGAAATTATCCGGGATGCCGTTAGCCATGAAATAAAAAGAGGTGGGCAGGTTTTCTTTGTGCACAATCGGGTGAGCGACATTGAGCAAGTGGCCAATGTTATTTTCAAATTAGTACCTGATTCGAGAATAGGTATTGCCCATGGTCAAATGGAAGGACATCAGTTGGAGAAGGTGATGATCCGTTTTATTGAAGGAGAATATGATGTATTGGTTTCAACCAACATCATTGAGTCCGGGTTGGATATTCCGAATGCGAACACCATCATGATCAACCAGGCCCACATGTTTGGACTGAGCGATTTGCATCAGATGCGGGGCCGGGTGGGTCGCTCCAATAAGAAAGCCTTTTGTTACTTGCTCACCCCTCCGGGGTCAGTGCTCAACTCCGATTCTAGAAAAAGATTGGCTGCCCTGGAGGAGTTTTCCGAACTGGGTGACGGCTTTAAAGTGGCCATGCGTGATCTGGATATTCGTGGGGCTGGGAATTTATTGGGCGCTGAACAAACCGGATTTATCAGTGACCTGGGATTTGATACCTACCATCGGATTTTGGATGATGCAATCCAGGAATTAAAGGAAACCGAATTCAAGGATCTCTTTGCCGCAGAGATTGCTGAAAAAGTAAAATTGATTGTTCAGGATTGTGTGATCGAGACTGATTTGGAAATTCTCATTCCGGAAACCTATATCAATAATACCAGCGAGCGACTCCAACTTTACGCAAGCCTCGACAACATCCAGGACGAGACTGCACTTCAGCAATACACCGAGTCCTTAAAAGACCGGTTTGGTCCCGTTCCGGAAACCGTGGAACAATTGATCAATTCGGTGCGGCTCCGCTGGATGGGCGAGGTGCTGGGCTTCGAAAAAATAAGTTTAAAAAACGAGAAGTTAAAGGCTCTTTTCTTGTCGGGCAATGAAGCTTATTTCAAATCGGATGCCTTTGGAAAAGTTTTGACTTTTGTGCAATCCCACGCGCGTCAATGTCGGATGAAAGAAACTTCCGGCAAACTCATCCTCACGATTGAAAACATCCTCTCCGTCAGTGCCGGTATCGATATTCTTGACAAGATTCTCGATTACAAATTTAGGTCGGCCAGGGAAATTATATCAGCATAAGGCTCAAAACCTTCATGGTCATTGAAGGCGTTGATCATCAAAACCTTTTTGTGATGAGGTGAGTAGTACACCTCAATAAAAAAATGATCGGTGTGATACAGGTAGACCTTGCATTCCCCCAATAAACGAACGATCAGAAAATTTGAACCCGTGGTTACAACATCACACTTTTTTTCGAATGAAGCATATTGGAAATCCTGAAGGGTGATCATTGTATTGTGTTTTTCCCCTATCACCCCAGAAGAAGTATGCCAATGCAAAAACGGCCTTAAATTCGAACTTGAGCAAGGAAAATCAGGCCCATTTAAAGAATGGATATCCCAAATTTGGAGTTGAAAACATATGCAATATCGCTACGAGCATAATCGTTATAGTGACCAGGTTGGATTGAGGATTTGTCAATAAAATCCCCTCCTCTTGGAAAACATATAATTATCTCTTTATATTAGCGGTTGCGAAAACATCAACATGAATAAAATGAAGTGCTTCAAGGGTCTATTGCTTTTAGTTGGCGTGTCATTCACTGTTTCCTCATGTTTCCTTTTGGGTGGCGGCGGGAAGCCTACTGCTGAAAATCCAGGGCAAGTAAGTAGTGCTACAGGTCTGCGGTATAATTATGAAGTAGATGGTGGCATTTTTAAGGTTGAACCCTATAGGGGTCAGCCAGATGCACCGGGCGGGTCACCCTCGATGGTTTTCATTGAAGGGGGGCGGGCGGTAATGGGTTCTTTTGAGGAAGATGTAATGGCTTATCGTGACAATATCGAGCGCACGGTATCGGTTGCTTCATTTTACATGGATGAAACGGAGGTAGCCAACGTTCATTGGATCGAATATTTGCATTATTTAAACGTTGACTCTACCCCTGTTCATGGGGACGGTGCTTTTAAGGCAGCATTGCCTGATACTTTGGTTTGGAAAGGCAAATTGGCCTTTAATGACCCCTATGTTGAGCATTATTTAAGATATCCTGGATTTCGTTTTTTTCCTGTAGTTGGGGTAACCTGGAAACAAGCCAATAGCTATGCAAAATGGCGGACGGCAAAAGTAAACTACATGTTGGCCGAAAAAGCGGGCGTAAAACTCACCCCTCCGGCAGGTGGAGGCAGAATCTCGGTTGAAAACGGCTTCACCGTTCCGGACTATCGCCTGCCTACGGAAGCAGAATGGGAATATGCAGCACAAGCCCTTATCGGAACACAATGGCTTGAAGAACTTCAAACCCATCAGAGAATTTATCCATGGGATGGTCACGCGCTTCGTAATCCCTATGGAAAACAGATGGGTACTTTCCTTGCCAACTTTAAACGAGGTCGTGGTGACTATGCCGGTATTGCAGGAAGGCTTAATGATGGAGCGCTAATCACTTCTTACATTTATGAATATCCCCCCAACGACTATGGCTTATATAATATGGCAGGAAATGTAAGCGAGTGGGTAATGGATGTTTATCGTCCGCTTTCTTACCAAGACTTTGATGACCTCAATCCTATCCGCCGCGATGATTTTTTGGATGACAATGACAACTATCGAAATAAATACGAGAAGGTTAAAAAGGATGCAACAAATCCTGGCACCAAGGATGATGATAAATTTCACAATGGCTATGTGTACAACGCTAAAAACCCAGAGTCATTTTTGTCGCTCGTATCCGATAAGGTACGCGTTTACAAAGGAGGCTCATGGAAGGATGTTGCTTATTGGATGTCACCCGGAACCCGCCGTTTTTTGGACGAGGATTCTGCTACGGCTACAATTGGTTTCCGTTGCGCCATGATTCGCGCAGGATCAAACTACTAGTATTCTTACCAATACATCAATGGATGACCCTCTTCGGAGGGTTTTTTCATTATTGGGCTTCCGCAATGCAAGCCACGCTGAGTTCGCTGCAGCCATGTGTAATCAAATGTTGTCCACAGGCTTCCAGTGTTGCACCGGTCGTTATAATGTCGTCAACCAGCAGTATCCGTTTGCCAGTTATAATTTGATTTGTTGAGACGGTGAAAACATCCTTGACATTTTCCCATCGTTCCATCTTTGATTTTTTTGTTTGCGTCCGCGTTTTCATTGTTCGAATGGAAATCGATTCATCCCAGGGGATGTTCATTGAATGGCTAAGTCCCTCAGCAAGTTTGGCACTTTGGTTATAGCCACGCTTGCGTCTGCGCACTTCGTGCAAAGGGACAGGAATGATCACATCAAAGCCTGTCGACAATCCAGCATTTTTGAGGTCGTGCCCAAAAATACGACCGAGCACCACGCCCACTTCAGGATGATTGTTATATTTCATTTGATGCAAAAGGTGCTGTACAATTCCCCCCTTTCTAAATTTGAGAAAGGCCCAGGCATATTTGATAGGCAATCGTCCAGCAAGCTTCTCTTCTACCGGATTGGTGATTTGACGGTGATAGTTGGTTCTTGGCAATTCGGTGATGCAGCGCGTACAGATCATCTCTTCCCCTTTAGCCAGTGAGCCAAGGCAGGCGAGGCAATGGCGTGGTAAAAAAAGCGAAACAAAATCAGAGACAATGCTCACAAAAAATCGGAAAAAATTGAATTGAAACTTATGACCATATTTGCATGAATAAAAAAATATCTTCTCCGGTTTTCCTGTCTATTTCAGAAAGGGATGCCTTAACGGCACAGCAAGCGGGTGAGGATATTCAATGCAATCTCTGCAACCTCTTTAATCAGCGATCATGAGTTCAGTAAAGGAATTTAATGAATACCGGAGTAAAATGAATGATCAGATTATGGCTTCCGATAATCTGATCATCAAGCGAATTTTTAATCTTGACACAAATGCTTATCTGGAGGGTGCACTGAGTGTAAAATCCAAGGAACTGATTGGGCTTACTTGCTCTTTGGTACTCCGGTGCGATGATTGTGTCAAATACCACCTTGGCAAATGCCTGGAGGCGGGCCTTTCTACTTCTGAAATTCATGAGGCAATGGGTGTCGCCACGCTGGTAGGGGGTACCATCGTTATTCCACATCTGAGGAGAGCATTTGAATACTGGGAGGAACTACACCATGTTTAAGCAGGACCTCGAACTCCAACGACACTGGCATGCTCTGATCGCGCAGCTGGAGCAGTTGATTGGCAAAACACCGAAAGACCTGAATGCCGTTCTGTTTGTCATAGGGATGCAGGAACTAGGGCAAGGTCCGAAGAGGTTCAGCAAAGAAGAAAAGCAAGACCTGCTGCACATCGCCATATGCAAGGTATTAAGCCTTTCAGGGTATTATGAACTCGAGGGATTGGATAAAGATGGATGGCCACATTGGAAGTTGGTTAAAAAACTTCCCCACTTCGATCTGCTCGAGCAGGAAAAACTTCTGAAGATGCATGTATTGGAATATTTCGACAAAGAATACAAATGGAATTTTAAATCCAAGAATGAGTTGGAAAACCCAAACTAATATTTGTTTCTAATATTTAATTGAGGATTGGATGGCGCTTACCTCAGTAATCCCTGAATGAATTAATCGGTGCCGGGTTGGAAAACCTTCTATGCCTTCCTTATCTTAGTAAATTCTAAACTAAGTTTCCTCAATGTTCGTTTTCACGGTGTATCAAGTAACTCGGGATTATGCGGGATGGGTTAACTAAAATCAATGACAAGCTGGCTTCCTTCAAAAGGAAGTATTACCTCAACTTGTTCCTGCGAGGTGCTTTTCTGACCCTCACTCTGGTGTTATTCTATTTTCTTATTGCTTCGCTCATCGAATACAATCTCTGGCTCAGTAGCTGGGCGCGGCTAACCATTTTTTTTTCCTTTTTTCTACTCGTCCTTTTCTCGTTCTTCAAATTTTTGAAAGAACCTTTTATCTGGTGGCTTTACCGGAAAGGGTTGGGCGAGGAAGAGAGCGCCAAATTGATTGGCTTATACTTTCCAGGCATCCGTGACCGATTGTTGAATTTGATTCAACTTCAGCATCAAAAATCAACAGCACTGCTCGAAGCCGGTATCGCTCAAAAGTCGAAACTATTTGAAAGCGTAGTCTTTGAAAATGCGATTGACCTGCGGGAAAATGTCCGGTATCTGAAATACCTCCTGATTCCTTTTGTACTTATCCTTTTAGTCCTTCTTATCAACCGCGGTATATTTATCGAAAGTGCTCAACGCATTGTTCAATTCAACCGCGAGTTTTCTCCTACCGCACCATTTCGGTTTGTTATTCAAAATAATGACCTGAATGCTTTTTTTAATGAAGACTTTACTTTGAATCTTAAACTGGAAGGGGAGGCCTTACCAGAAGCGGTCTATTTGGTTTCGGGTCCCCAGCGTTTAAAACTGGACCCCATTAAGCAAGGAGAATTTACCTACACGTTCGAAAAGATTCAACATGAAATTCCTTTTCAATTAGAGGCTTCTGGATTTTACTCAAACCATTTTTCTATTCGCATGGTTAATCGACCTGAGTTGACACAGATAAAAATGAAATTGCAATTTCCCCGTTATCTTAACAAAAAAGAAGAAGCGCTCCTCAACAGCGGAAATGTTGAAATCCCGGAAGGAACAAAAATCACCTGGCTGATCAGCACCACCAATTCCCTAAAGGCCTCAATGCGATTTTCCGTTGAAGAAGGCTTAAATCCAATGCAAATGATTGATAATCAATTATTTATGATGGGTAAGAGTTTCCATAACCCCGATCAATACTGGATCGATCTCGAAAATGAACACAGTAAAAACAAGGATAAAATCAATTACGCAATCCTGGTCATCAAGGACCAATATCCTCAGATTGAAGTCGATCATCTAAAAGATTCTGTGCTCTACAAGACGATTTTCCTGGGGGGTAATATTACGGATGACTACGGAGTAACCGAACTGGCCCTTCATTACCAAATCAGCAATAGCGGAAAAGTCAGGGACAAACAGATCGCGATTCCGCTCAATCCAAATTCAATTCAACAGAATTTCTTTTATCAATGGAGCCTCGACTCGCTTGCCCTTCAACCAGGAGATAAACTAGATTATTATCTGCAGGTATGGGATAATGACGGGGTCAATGGCCGGAAGTCAACCAAGTCGCCCGTATTTGTTTTTGCGCTTCCCGGCGAAGCGGAATTAAAGGCAAATATTTCAAAGACTCAGTTTGCAGCAGAAAGTAAAATTGAAGAAAGCCTGACCAAGGCAAAGGATATTCGTGCTGCGCTTGACGAAGCGCAGCAAAAACTCAAAGGCAAGCAAATGCTGGATTGGCAAGACAAGAAAATGCTGGACAATCTGGTGGAACAGAAAAAAAACCTCGATCAAATGATTCAGGAATTGCAAAAGCAAAATGAATTGCTTGAGCAAAAGAAGGACGCTTTTTCAGATCAAAATGAAAAGATCCGCGACAAAGCTGAGCAAATCCAAAAACTAATGGATGAATTATTGGATCCTGAAACAAGAAAGTTATTTGAGGAATTGGAAAAACTACTGAAAGAAAATTCAGACATGAACCAGATCCAAAAGATGCTGGACAAAATGAATCGCAAAGAGATCAACCTGGAAAAAGAACTTGAACGGACATTGGAACTATTCAAACAATTGCAATATGACTACAAACTTGATCAGGCCATCCAAGAGGTGAAAGAACAAAAAGAAAAGCAGGAGCAACTTCTGGAAAAGACCCAGGAATTGACTGGCGAAAAAGCGAGCGAAAAGGATCCTGGAAAAGAGGAAAACAAAAACAATAAAGAAAAGCAAAAGGAATCTCAGCCAAAGGACAATGCAGAATCCAAAGATTCGAAAAGCAAGGATGACAAAAGCAGCACAAATGAATCTCAAAATATTGATAATCAGGATCTTGCCAATAAACAAGAAGAACTAGCCAACGAATTTGAAGACCTCAAAAAGAAATTAGGAGAAATCGGCAAGATCGCAGAGGATCTCAAACAGGAAAATGAAATGCCTTCCAAAGACGAGCTGAATCAAATCAAAGATGCCCAACAAGAGAGCAAAGAATCTCTGAAACAGGGCAAACCCAAAAATGCTGTTGCGCCTCAAAAGAAATCAGTAAAAAAAATGAAGGAAATGCAGCAGCAACTTGAAGGGATGCAGAATTCGCGAGAGATGGACGCAGACATGTCAAACCTGGAAGCCCTCCGACAAATTATTCATGGTCTTATTAAGCTCTCTTTTGACGAGGAAGCATTAATGAAAGACTTTGCCCAGGTCCAGCAAATCGACCCGAAATATATTCAACTTTCACAAAACCAATTGAAAATTAAGGATGACTCTAAGATATTGGAGGACAGCCTGTTAGGGCTAGCAAAGCACGATGCTTTCATGGGCTCCGTTATCACAAAGGAAGTGGGAGAATTGAATAGTCATTTGGACAAGGCCGCTGATCATGTTCGTGAACGTCGAAAGCCCAACGCAGGAACTGAAATGCAACTGAGCATGACCAGCATTAATAATCTGGCGATCATGTTGAATGATCATTATGATATGATGATGGACATGATGGCCAATGCCATGCCTTCGCCGGGAAAGAAAAAGGGAAACCAAAATAAGCCAAGTCTGGTCCAAATGCAGCAACAATTAAATCGAAAGATCGAGGAGCTAAAGAATGGTACGAAATCAGGAAGGCAATATTCAGAAGAATTGGCTAAAGTTGCTGCTGAGCAAGAACGAATCCGTAGGGCTCTACAGGAGATGCAGGAAAAGCTAAAACAGGATGGAGGTAAGATTTCGGGAAATGATATTCCTGGAAAAATGGAACAAACTGAGATGGATTTAGTTAATAAGCAGATTACGGAGCAAACTATTCGTCGGCAAAAAGAAATTGAAGTGAGGCTCTTGGAGGCAGAAAAATCGATGCGCGAACAAAATCAGGACGAAGAACGAAAAGGGGAAGCTGCTAAAGACTACGATAAGGAAATTCCACATGCATTCAAGGAATATTTAAGATTAAAGGAAAAAGAAGTAGAATTGTTAAAAACCATGCCTCCTAAGCTATTTCCCTATTACAAAAAGGAGGTAAATGAATATTTTAAACGTCTTGGAAACCATAACTAGTGGCATGAACAACATTCATATCGAGGTCCCTTCTATATCGGAGAACATCCGGATGATCGAGAGTTTCATAGACAATGCCCGGGAAAAATTTCAACTCAATGATGACATTTATGGCAACATTATGATTGCCATTACAGAAGCGGTTAATAATGCTATTAAACACGGCAATGAAAGCGACTCGTCAAAGAATGTATCTCTTTCGCTTTCGCTGGATGAAAACCACATAAAGTTTAGAATTGAAGATGAAGGTCATGGTTTTGATTATGAAAACCTTCCAGACCCGACTTCCCCAGAAAACATAGAAAAACCAGGTGGAAGGGGTATTTTCTTGATGAAGCACCTTTCAGATGAAGTGGAATTCAAAGATGGCGGAAGAATCGTAGAACTCAGTTTTTACATGAATTAATGGCTATCCGTTTTTTTACTGAAGAAATCCATTTTCAGTTGGCCGATCCTCGTAAAACAACATCCTGGATCAATAAATCTATAAAAAAGGAAAAAACAAGGCTAATTGCTTTGGGCGTCATTTTCTGTTCTGATGAATATTTGTTTCAGCTTAATATTCAATACCTCAACCATAAAACACTAACTGACATCATCACCTTTGATTATTCAGAAGCTCCTAAATTGATAAATGGAGAGATTTATATTAGTATCGAACGTGTGAAGGATAATGCGACCAAGTTCAAAAAATCGTTTGACGAAGAATTACATAGGGTAATCATTCATGGGGTGCTGCATTTAATTGGCTATAATGATAAGACCCCACGGGAAAAGAGCACAATGCGTAAAAAAGAGGAAGCTTACCTATCTTTGCGATAGTTCCACGTGGAACGGGTTCTTTGATTGGGACCTTGAAATTATTGTTTCACGTGAAACACAATAACAAGTAAACAAATGTTTCCAGAATACGACGTAATTGTGGTTGGTGCAGGTCATGCAGGCTGTGAAGCCGCCGCCGCCGCCGCCAATATGGGATCCAAAGTTCTGCTGGCAACAATGAATTTGACTACTATTGGTCAAATGTCTTGTAACCCAGCAATGGGGGGGGTAGCTAAGGGGCAAATAATACGGGAGATAGATGCACTTGGAGGTCACTCTGGAATCATTTCAGACAAATCAATGATTCAATTCAGAATGCTCAATCGATCCAAAGGCCCCGCCATGTGGAGTCCTCGTACACAAAATGACCGAGCTCAATTTTCGGAAGAATGGAGACTAGCATTAGAAAACAAACCAAATATTGACTTCTGGCAAGAAATGGTCACCGGAATTATCGTAAAAGACAAAAGAGCAATTGGCGTAAGAACTGCTCTGGGAATAGAGATCCAATCCAAAACAGTTGTCCTAACCAATGGAACATTTCTCAATGGCAAGATTCACATAGGAGAAAAAAACTTTGGTGGCGGACGAACAGCTGAAAAAGCGGCTACAGGAATTACAGAACAATTAATTTCCTTAGGATTTGAATCGGGAAGAATGAAAACAGGGACACCACCAAGGGTGGACGGCCGATCACTCAACTATGCTGAAATGGAGCAGCAACACGGCGACGAAAATCCAGGAAAGTTTTCATTCACCAGCACCGCTCCGTTAAAAAAGCAAACTAGCTGCTGGATCACTTATACCAATACAGAAGTTCATCACGAACTTGAAAAGGGCTTTCACAAATCCCCAATGTTCCAAGGCCGAATTGAAGGAATAGGCCCTCGTTATTGCCCGTCGATTGAAGACAAAATCAACAGATTTGCCGACCGCGACCGACATCAAATTTTTGTAGAACCAGAGGGCTGGAATACCATTGAAATTTATGTCAACGGCTTTTCTACATCCCTTCCTGAAGATGTTCAATTCAAGGCGCTAACCAAAATACCTGGATTCAAACACGCTAAAATGTTTCGACCAGGATACGCCATTGAGTATGACTACTTTCCACCTACGCAGCTAAAAACAAGTCTAGAAACGCAACTAATTGATAATCTGTACTTTGCAGGACAAATAAACGGTACGACAGGATATGAAGAGGCTGCGTGCCAGGGACTCATGGCGGGCATTAACGCCCATAATAGAGTCCAACAAATAGATCCATTTATACTAAAAAGATCCCAGGCTTACATTGGCGTCCTCATTGACGACCTCGTAAATAAAGGAACACAAGAACCCTATCGCATGTTCACTTCCAGAGCAGAGTATCGAATTCTTTTACGTCAAGACAACGCTGACCTAAGACTTACAGAACTCGGGCACAAACTTGGTCTGGCCGATGACAAACGAATGGAAAACGTATTGGATAAAAAAAACGATCTCAATACTTTACTCAACACACTCAAATCATTTAAGCTTGATCCCGAAAATATCAACTCCGAACTCTACGATCTCAACACCGCCACCATCCGTGAAAAAATCCCCGCTACGCAACTAATCAAACGCCCCCAAATTGGCCTAGCCGAACTTAAAAAAATGAATACTGACCTCGCTACAATTCTCTCTCGCTACTCAGAAGAAATCTTAGAACAAGCAGAAATCACAATTAAATACGAAAGCTATCTTGATCGTGAGCAAAAGCTGGCTGAAAAAATCGAAGGCCTTGAAGACTTAAAAATTTGGCCCGACTTTGATTACGATAAAGTAAAAGGGCTTTCTTCAGAGGCTCGTGAAAAACTGAAAAAAATCAGACCCGAAACCATTGGCCAGGTATCACGCATCAGTGGAGTTTCACCATCTGACGTTTCCGTACTAACGGTCTACCTTGGCAAGTAAAACGTAGTCATGGACATCCTCCAAAAATGCCCTATCTGTAATCACTCCGAATTCGAATTATTCTTAAAATGCGAAGACTTTACCTCAAGTCATGAACACTTCAACTTGTGCAAATGCCTTTCCTGCGCACTGGTTTTTACTAACCCCCGTCCAGATAGGGACTCACTCCCCATCTATTACCAATCTAACCAATACATTTCCCACACCGGCAAATCAACCGGAATTCTTGATCGGATTTACCTCCTCGCCAGAAATTTAACATTACGCTGGAAGATCAATCTTATAAAAAAACAAAAGGGTAACCCAATAAGCATTCTCGACTATGGCTGCGGCACGGGTGCATTTCTTCAGGCAAGTCATCGGCAAGGCTGGAAAATAGCAGGTCTGGAACCCTCCCCTGAAGCCAGGCAAAAAGCAACAAAAATAACCGGCATCAACATTGCAGATAATCTCGCGGAATTCAATCAAAAGTTTGACGTAATAACCCTCTGGCATGTACTCGAGCATGTTATGGATTTAAATCAGACCCTTACCAATTTGACAGCCTTACTCAAAGAAGACGGCATCATCATCATCGCCGTACCCAACCATGACTCATACGATGCATCATTCTACAAACAACACTGGGCCGCTTATGATGTACCCCGTCACCTATGGCATTTTACCAAAACAACCATGGCCGCTCTTTTGCAATTAAGCAATCTCAAAATCAAATACATTAAACCGATGAAGTTGGATGCATTCTATGTTTCCCTTTTAAGTGAAAAATACAGTTTATTAAACCGTACATCGGTACTGAGCTTGTTGAAAGGGACAATCCGTGCAATTATTTCAAATCAGCTCGCACGATCATCCAAGAACTATTCCAGTCTTATTTACATAGTCACCAAATGATCATCCGGTATCAACATATCTTCCCTCTCATCTTTCTTTTCTTCGCTTGCGCCAGACAGACAACACCCAATGGTGGCCCCAAGGATCTTATGCCACCAAAATTGCTAAAGTCAAATCCTTCCAACAATCAGAAAAACTTTAAGCAAAAAGAACTAACATTCTATTTTAGCGAACCCATAAAACTAAAAGAACCGAAAGAGGAAATCATCATCACCCCAGAAGCAGCAAAAGACATCACTTATTTAGCCAAACAAAATAGTCTCACTATTACATCCAAGACCGGGTGGAAAGACAGTACGACCTACAGCATTGCTTTTCGCGAAGCCATCCAAGACATTACGGAAAGCAATCCAGCAGAAAATCTCAGGATCGCATTTAGCACCGGACCGATCATAGATTCACTCAGCATTCAAGGCAAAATTGTTGACGCTTTAACAGAAAAAATACCGCTAAAAATAACTGTAGCAATTCACCAATCTGACACCTTCAACATCTTCAAACACACGCCTGCCTATTTTACAAAATCCGATAAAAAAGGAAAATTCGTCATCACCAATCTAAAACCAGGCTTATACAAACTATACGCTTTTGACGACAAGAACAAGAATCTAAAGGTTGAGACGAAAACCGAATCGTTCGGGTTCTATCCAGGTTGGATCACAGTCCAGGAAAAGCTTGACACCATTCAACTTATTCTCTTAGCGATGGACTCCCGGCCAATCCGACTCAACAATGTTCGACACACCGACAAATTCTCCACAGTAAAGTTTAATAAAACACTGGTATCATACTCTGCCGACACGCACAACAAAGGAATTATTACTGCCTTTGGTGACAACCAATCGGAAATAAAGTTCTACCATCAAGCTCAAAGTACAGACAGCGTTCTTGTAACTCTTCATGCGACAGACAGCCTCGAACAAACTATCGATACACTCATATATGTCAAATCAGGAACGACCGCCGCAGTTCCTGAAACTTTCAAATACCACTTAGAAGAACCGTTCATAAATACGGATCAAACACTCTTTACTGTCCAAATTCTAATAAACAAACCTCTGCAAAAAGTCTGTTACGATAGCCTCTTCATAATAATCGACTCACTCAATCATATCCCTTTCACACCCCATGATCTGCAATATGATACCGTCTATAACAAACTAACACTAACAAAAGAACTCGACAAAAAATCCCTTACAGGACTTCTGAGCCCCCTCAAACTCTATATCGGCAATTCAACATTTATCACAATCGAAAACGACTCGAGCAAGAGATCAAGCAAAACTCTTACAATTACCAAACCAGAAGACACAGCAACTCTTCTTCTCGAAGTTCAAACTCTCAAAACTGATTTTGAAATACAACTGATAACGAACGATTACAAAATAATACAAACAGCACGAAATAAAAGGAAAATTACATTCAAAAACATCCCCCCTGCAGAATACAAAATCCGCGTTTATCTGGACCTTAACAAAAACAACAAATGGGATCCAGGAAACGTGAATCTAGATATCCCACCAGAACCAACCTACTTCTATAAGAGCGCGACAGGTAAATATCAATTCCCTTTAAGAGCCAACTGGGAAGTTGGTCCTTACCTCATTGCATTCTGAATCATTTGTGTATAACTTCCACAAAACAAACAAAATCCTTAATCAAACTTCAAAAACAAAACCACATGCTACACATTGTTAATAACCCAGGCTAAAAATTTTATTACCAACAAAAGTTTTATCCTGCTATCAAAACAATCAACAAACGTTTAAAAATGTTGAAACCCCATTATCATCTCAAAAGCCCAAAAAACATACCATATCAATACACATTTCACTCACACAATAGCAACATCCCACCAACTACACCAGGTTATCCACAATCACACATGACCAATTACAACTATATAAATATAAAATATAATATAATACAATTAGTACTGTGTGTACTCACGATTTTTACAACTCAAGCCCAGGACCTTAATGAAATTCAAATTGCAAATGAATATTGGATAAAGGCCGAAAAAGAAAAGGCGATTAGTGCGTATCAAATGTTGATAAAAAATCCGGACAACATTGCGCTGATTCATAACAATTACCTGATCTTGCTCATTGATATGGGAAAGTTTAAAGAAGCGGAAGATTATGTTGAGCATGTCATAAGAAAAAATCCCAATCAGATTTCTTATCGCTTGGATCTGGGCCTAGTGCATGTAAGGGCCGGTGACGTACAGAAAGCGGATCGCTATTTTAAGTCCTTGATAAAAAACAATTTGGATGATGTTTTTCGGTTAAAATCGATGTCGGATTATTTGGCCGCCCACAATTTGATTGAACACGCTGTCTTTGCTTTATTACAGGCCAGGGAAGTAAACCACAACAACAACCTTTTTATTCTAGAAATGGCTAACCTGTATCGTCTTCAGGGAAAACGGGATCAAATGGTAGCGGAGTATCTCAATTACGTTACCCAGACGCCGGCTAACATCAATTACATAAAAAACTTATTACAGGTACTTCTTTCCAAACCTGAAGAACTGGAAAGTCTGGAAAAACTATTGGTTGGTCGTGTCCAGCAAAGCCCCGATGTGGAAGTTTTCTCTGACCTGTTAATTTGGGTAAATCTTCAGCAAAAAAACTTTTATGGCGCTTATATCCAGGCACGCGCTTACGACAAGCATTTTCGAAAAGAGCAGTCTAAAACACTTGAGATTGCGCAGATTTCCTTGAGCAACAAAGATTATGAAAACGCGGATAAGAGCTTTTCTTATGTGGTTCGCGAATTTGGAAATACACCAAACTATTTGCCCGCTCGCCTTGGTCTTATCCAGGCTCGTGAAGCGAAAGTGAGGAGAAGTTATCCCGTTAATAAGGACTCTGTGCGCTATCTTATCCGAGAGTATAATTCATTTATATTTTCTTATCCGGAAAATCCCAATGCGGACGAGGCTCAAGTGAACGAGGCGCTGTTATTTACTTATTATTTGGATGAAAAAGATTCAGCGATTCAAAAATTGACCGGTCTCATCGCAAACTATCGCGTATCTCCATCTTTAAAGGCAAAGGCCAAACTTGAACTTGGAGACGTCTATCTACTTAAAGAAGAACCATGGGAATCCTCTTTGCTCTACTCTCAGGTAGAAAAGTCAGAAAAAGAAACCCCGCAGGGCTACGATGCCAAATTGCGGAATGCCAAATTGTCGTACTACAAGGGAGATTTTAAACTAGCTCAGGAGCACCTCAGCATCCTGAAGGAGGCGACCAGCCGTGAGATTGCCAATGATGCGTTAGAGCTGAGTATGAGAATAAAAGAAAACACATCTTTTGATACCGTTGGAACGGCTTTAAAAGAATTTGCAGCGATTGAACTTCTGCTCTATCAACACAAAACCGAGAAGGCTCTTGAGCGAATAGCGGTGTTGAAAAAGGAAGAAGGTGACTCTGTTCAGTCACGCTCAGGAGCAATGTCAACGATTCTGGATGATGTTTATTGGCTTGAGGCTGACCTTCGAATGAAACAGGGGGAATTTGTAGTAGCCATCGGATTACTTCAAAAAATCCTGGATAAATTCGGAGATGATATTCTGGCCGATGATGCTTTTTTCCTACAGGGCGATATTTATGAACACCATCTTGGCAATAAGACCAAAGCGATGGAAATCTACAGGGAATTCCTGAACAAATTTCCTGGCAGTGTGTACGCCGCCGAAGCCCGAAAAAGATTCCGACAACTTCGGGGTGATTTTACGGATCACCCTATTCTTAATTAATATTTTTCTGACTTTTCATTCTGGAGTCGATCCTACGAAAAAGGGATTCGGACCATCCCCTTTTTAAACAGTTGTCGAAAAAGCGTAAATTGAACTCTTGAAAAACCCTTGATGAAAAAGACATACTGGTTTTTGTTGCTATTTGGGTTGTGGTGCGTCGGATCCGGCTATTGGTACATGTTCACCATGAAAGGCCTGCGAACGGATCCCCGTTTTTTTGATCCCCATGTTTCTACCATGGCCATTCTGGAAATCCTTGTAATGGTTATGGTAGCATGTCTGATCGGCTACGCCATCGGCTGGGGATTACGCGACGAGCACATTGCATCCATGCGTGAAATGGTAGACGAACTAAAGATGGATAAGCAGACAATGGTTTCGGACCAACGCGCTAAAGAAGAGCATCTGCAACTATTGGAGCAACAGAAGCTGTACGCGCAACAAGCCGGTACACTAAAATGGAATAAGGCAAAACAGGAAACGGACTTATTGGTAAAGGAACTTTCCGAATTGAAACAAGAACTGACCCATATGAAGGAATCAGCAGCGACTCCAGCAGGCTTGCAGCAATTGGAAAATGAAGTGGGGGCTTTGCGTTACCGCTTCAAGCAGCTCGAGTTTCAAAATCAGGAATTGGAAGAAAACAACCGCAGACTTAAAAACGAACTGCAGGAAAGTGTGGTCAATCAAAACCAGAAATCGTACACAGAACCCATGCATCCTTTTGTGCGGCCTGTGGAGATGCATGAACGGAATGACCTTACTTTAATCAAGGGTATTGGTCCATTCATCGAGAAACGGTTGAATATGATAGGCATTTATACTTATCACCAGATCAGTGAATTTACGCCGGAGATTATTGAACACGTCACAAAGGCGATAGAATTTTTCCCCAACCGGATCTTACGTGACAATTGGGTTGGTCAGGCGAAAAAGCTTTTATAAGAATCTCCCTCTCGGAGACTATTTCTTTCTAAGGTTTTTGTTAAACCACGTGATTAGACGTTCGCCAATATCCTGGATGAATTTGGGCTCCTGAACACCGTGGGGTGTCCTGGGGTAAGTTATCATTTCAGAGGGTACACCAAGACGTTTCATAGCGCTATAAAATTCAAATCCTTGTGAAGGGGGCACCCGCAGATCACGTTCCCCATGAATGACCTGTGAGGGTGTTTTAACATTTTTGATATTAAACATGGCCGAGTGTTTCATAAAAGCATCCATGCGGTCCCAATATTCTCCTCCAAAATAATCAGGAAGAAAACTGGGAATATCCGCCGTTCCAACAAAGCTCATGAGATTGGTAACCCCTGCGCCTACACTTGCGGCTTTGAACCGGTTGGTCTTTGTGATCGTAAATGAAGTCATGTATCCGCCATAGCTCCAGCCGCAGATGACCAGGCTATCCGGATGCACAACTCCCATGGATATTACTTTATCAACCCCAGCTTGATCGTCATCATAATCGCC
This sequence comes from Bacteroidia bacterium, assembly GCA_043785125.1. Lineage (GTDB taxonomy): Bacteria > Bacteroidota > Bacteroidia > Cytophagales > Cyclobacteriaceae > ELB16-189. The sequence continues at coordinate 2,831 of JAYVXP010000179.1, read as the reverse complement.
AAATCCCCAATCATTGTAATTGGCATGACGAAACGCCCTGCCATAACCACTACTTCCTCTTGGATTGGGGCGCAGCACGGCGTACCCTTGCTTGGCCAGCGCCTGGATTGGGTAAACACTTCCGGCACCGGTGAAACTTTGTGTAAACACCCCCGTGGGTCCACCGTGAATATTGAGTATCAGCGGATACTTCTTTCCTGATTGATAATTCACAGGATAAGTGAGGAGTCCTTCAATTTCTTTCCCGTCTTTCGACTTCCATTGGATTACATCTGTTTTACCCATCGGCAGACTTGGGAAGTCGGAATTGGCGTGTGAAAGTTGTTTAGGCAGGAACTTTGATAAGGCTGAGGAGAAAACATCAGACGAGCTTTCCGCTGTCTGATGAATAAAAGTTAGCGTTCTGTCATCGGCGCTGAATGAAAACCCGCTGTAGGTTCCCACTCCTGGCGTAAGGATGCTCGCCTTGCCGCCATCTACAGGCTCGGAAAATAGCCGATAGCTGGTACGATCGGTTTCACCGAAATAGATTTCTTTGCCGTCAGCTGACCATTTTAAAATATTCGCCTGACGATCGGGTGTTTCTGACAGTTTTTTGGGTTGTCCGCCAGCAGCAGGGATGAGATAAATGTCACTTGTTCCGGCCCATTTCGGAAAACCGCCGTCAGAAACAAAGGCAATCGTTTTTCCATCTGGAGAAAAAATCGGTCCGGTATCAAATCCTTTCATCGTGACCAGGGATTTGACACTGCCACTGTCTGACGCAACTGTCGAGATGTCGGAGGTTGTCCAAAGATCAAGCGACGGAGTGCTTTGATGGGTAAAGACAATCGTTTTTCCATCGGGAGACCAGTTAAAGTTGGTTACATGGAAATCTCCTTTAGTCAAGCGTTTAACCATCCGTTCTCCTTTGTGATTTTTTTCAATTTCAATGGTGAAGAGGTGTGCATATTTCCAGGAATCAACAATGGTCCAGTCTCTTTTCTCTTTCTTATTTTTTTCTTCCAGCGCTGTGTCGGAGTCGCGTTGTATAAAGGCAATCCTCCGGCCATCCGGCGCCCACGCGAACTGTTCTATACCCGATTTTGATTTGGTGACCTGTTCGGCTTCTCCGCCCGCCAGACGAATAATCCAAACTTGAGATTTTCCTTCGCTACCTCGACCCGAGGTGAATCCGAGGTATTTTCCATCGGGCGAAAACTTGGGATTGGTACAGGATTTATCGCCCTGGGTAAACTGAATGTTTGTGGAGCCGTCTACTGAAGCTACCCAGATGTGTGTCAGGAACTCCGATTTTTCGCCTTCCATTATCGGAGTCGAAATGGAATAAGCCACCAACCTTCCATCCGTACTAATATCAGTTTCCCCAACGCGTTTGAATTTGATCATCACCGCTGGAGTCCAGGCAGTTTGAGCCAAGGCAAAAGAAGTCGAAATGAAGAGGAAGGCGTAAACAAAAAATGTTTTCATGAGGCGGAATTTAAATTAAAGTAAATGTTAAAGAAAGCGCTGAAATATTCATCATGTTTTAGAAAATCAATTGCCGGTTTTTATGGTCGGCGCTATCGGGTGTGGCACGGTGACCCAGCCAGTAATGGGAATTGAAAATTTCGCACATAGTATGCATGCATAACAATTTTTATTATCTTCGCTATCGTTTGCACCAATGAAAAGGGAAGAAACCGTAGACTTCAACATCAAGGCATCGTGGCATGCGATTGCCAGAATGTACAACCAGCAGGCGATGAAATATGGTGGTACCATGTCCATTGGGTTTGCCTTGCTGAACATTCATTCGGATGAGGGCACTCCGGCGACCAAGATTGCGCCGATGATGGGGCTGGAAGCACGCAGTCTTACTCGTCTGCTCAAGTCGATGGAGGAGAAAAAACTCATTTATCGTGAAGCAGATAAGATTGACAAACGATCGGTTCGTATTTGTTTGACAAAGGAAGGCAAGAAGAATAAAGAGAAGGCCAGAGAAACGGTTTTGCGATTTAATGAATTTGTCCGCGAACAGGTTTCTTCACAAAAGCTAACCGTGTTTTTTGAAGTCTTGCAATATATTAATCAAGTCATTGAAGAGAACAAAATCTATGAGACTGTAAACGTATGAACCGAACCATTCGTAAAGTAGTTATTTTAGGATCAGGCATAATGGGTTCACGCATCGCGTGTCATTTTGCAAACATTGGATGTGATGTACTTTTATTGGATATCGCGCCGAAAGAACTGACCGACGATGAAAAGAAAAAGGGTCTCACCGTTGATCATCCAACGGTGAAGAACCGCATCGTGCAAAGCTCATTTGATGCCGCCCTTAAGTCGAATCCAGCACCGCTGTTTAGCAAAAGATTTGCAACACGCGTAAAGTTGGGCAACTTCGCCGACGACATGGCTAAGATCAGGAACTATGATTGGACGATTGAAGTCGTGGTGGAAAACCTGGAAGTTAAAAAGAAAGTCTACGAGGAAGTAGAAAAACACAGGACCCCAGGAACACTGATCACGTCTAATACGTCGGGCATTCCAATTCATCTGATGGCCGAAGGAAGAAGTGAGGATTTCCAAAAGAATTTCTGTGGAACACACTTCTTTAATCCACCGCGCTACCTAAAATTGCTCGAGATTATTCCTACCTCCAAAACCGATCCTGCAGTAACGAATTTTTTAATGCATTATGGCGACCTTTTCCTTGGGAAGACAACCGTGCTGTGCAAAGACACTCCTGCTTTTATCGGCAACCGCGTTGGAATTTTTGGATTGCTGAAAGTAATCGATTCAATGCGAAAATATGATCTCAATGTAGATGAAATTGACAAACTCACCGG
>JAYVXP010000178.1:0-4563 GCA_043785125.1 Bacteroidia bacterium | reverse complement strand
CATGTGACGAAACAGCGACGACCCTTTCTGCGGTTCTATGCATGTGGAGAAGATATCTCGCTCGCTTCCCCTGATACCCGGTTACCCGATAAAGTAATCGCGGGAGAAGAACCCCTTCTGGTGATCGGTGCTGTTGCGGGTGGATAGTATTGTTAATAGAACCAAAAGAGGTGTAGACCGGAGCGGACGAATATCGAACTTTTTTGTTAAAGATTTAACTGCATTCAGGGATTTGAGGAGTTCGATAAATTTGAGATAGTATTTGAATCCCTATTGGGAGGGGTCATAGAAATTGAAACAGCATTGTTCCGGTGGGTCTCTAGGATTGCAATGCCCTTCATATCACTTTGTTTGAGCGGAGTTTACAATAAATTTCCCATCAGTGAGAATTAAAACGGTATTTCTGTCTGACTCGCCAGAATAGAAAGACAAGATTGAGCCTGAAAAAACGGAACTCGCGTTCTAATTTTTCATAACTTCGTAGTCAATTGAGCCAATGATTGAATTAATTAAAGTTTACTTACCACAAATTTTCATTTTTCTCGGTGTAATCTTAACATTCTTGGGCGGCTTACTTACTTATGTAAGAAGCAATGAATATGATATCAACATTAAAAGAAAAGTGGAGGAAACAAATACGGTTTCGATGGAAAACAAAGAACTTGCATTATCAAATCAAGAATTAAATAATCAAAATCAATTGCTAATCAGTAAAAACATCGAGTTGAGTAACAAGAATATTGATTTGAGCAACAAAGCTGTCGAGTTGAGCAATCTTGTAAACTCAAACGTTACCGGTGGTGATAGCTTTTGCTATATAACAATAATGTTTGATGGTCCGACAAGCGGAACAATTATTACTCGTAATTCTGGCAAGTTTCCTCTCTCTTCTATTCAGATTAGAATTGCAGACCTGAACGACACAAGTATTCCATCAATAGAATCTTTAGCGAAGAATACATTTTCAATAAATGAGCTTCCACCTAATAGTGTAAGTGTTGGCGGGAAGATCCACATTATCAATGAAGCAATAGTTTTAAGGTTGAACATATTCTGTAAAGCCAGAAATGGAGATTTCGTTCAACTTCTTCGTTTGAAACGAATTGGTGCAAATTGGGTGTTTGCAACCAAAGTTACCGAGATGATGTCTGGCAAATTACTGTATAAGCAAATACAGGAAGGATTTCCGGTATCGGACAACATGTGGGAATGAAGAGCCCTCCATCACTTGCGTTCTTCACAGGCTGATATCATTGGAGTCGCACAATCATAAAATCAATGAATCACAAAAATAGTTTGTAGCCCCGAGCGGACGAATATCGAACTTTTTTGTGGCAGATTTAATCAGATTCGGCGATTTGAAGGGTTTGATAAAATTGCGGGTAGTATCTCGGATCATTGGTTACCGCTAATCGACAGAGGAGTGTTTCGTGTCCATTTTTTCCAGTATTTAAGGCCTTTATTTATATTTTGCTGTATTTACAGCAATGATCGCTGTAATATTATTATTATATAAATAATGATTATTTATATTTTATTAAATTTACGGTAATCATCGCTGTATTATTTAATTATTATAAATATGCCTGTAAATGCTGACCGGAGAAAGAAGCTGGCGGAACTGTTGCCGGAGGGGGTGATAACCGTGCCAGCCTGGCTGATCCGGAACGGTTTTGCCCGGCACGCCATCGACAACCTGCTGAGGAGCGGCAGCCTGACCGCCCTGCACCATGGTGTGTATATGCGAGGGTTCGCCCCGCCTCAATGGCAGGCCATCGTTTATTCCCTGCAACGGATCCTGAATACAGACCTGGTTGTGGGCGGCCTTACTGCGCTGGAGTTGCAGGGCTTTGCGCATTACCTTCCCTTATCCGGGAAGAAAAGCATTCACTTGTATGGGAAAAAGATGCCTGCCTGGGTAAATTGCCTGCTACCCAATGTGACCTTTACCTGGCATCCTGAACAGGACTTAACCGGCCGGAAGAACACCCGGAAACTGCGCCCTATCCCTCCACTGGAGTTACGTTCCTTTGCCACGGAAAAAGAATGGCGGGAGGGCTTTGCCGGTCTTATATTATCTACTCCGGAGCGGGCGTATCTAGAAGTGCTGACAGACGTTCCCGAAAAAATATCGTTTGAGCATGCAGACCAGCTTATGCAAGGCATGACATCCTTATCGCCCCGCAGCCTACAATCCCTTCTCGAGCTAAGCGGAAATGTGAAAGTGAAGCGTTTATTTTTCTGGTTTGCCGAGCGGCATAACTACGCCTGGCTTCAAAAGCTGGACAAGCCGCATATCGATTTTGGCAAGGGAAACCGGATGTTAGTGAAGGGCGGGAAGCTTGACAAGAAATATCAAATCTCCGTACCCGAATCGCTATGAACCAGTCGTACTATACCCAACAGGTACAACTCCTGGTACGGGTGCTGCCGCTGATCGATACCGAAAAATGTTTTGCCTTAAAGGGAGGCACTGCGATCAATTTGTTTTACCGCTCTTTGCCTAGACTATCCGTTGACATTGACCTGCTATACATTCCTATGGATGAGCGAGAACACGCGCTTCCAGCCATACGCGCAGCGTTAGGCCGCATCAGTGCTCTCATTCAAAAAACTCTTGTGGGCACGCGGGTACAAAATGCATTTGAACAAAGTGATGCGCTACGGCTCATTGTCCAGCAGGGCGAGATCAGGATCAAAATAGAATTATCACCCGTTATCCGGGGCACCGTGTTTCCCGAGCAACGCATGCAGGTATGTGCAGCCGTTGAAAAGACTTTTGGCTTTGCCGAAATGCAAGTGGCATCGCTGCCCGATCTGTATGCTGGGAAACTTTGTGCGGCATTGGACCGACAGCATCCCCGCGACCTGTTCGATGTGAAATTTCTTTTTGACAATGAGGGACTCACGGAGGACTTGCGAAAAACATTCCTGGCATTCCTGATTAGTCACCATCGGCCGATGGCCGAATTGCTGGACCCGCACCGGAAAGATATCCGCGGAATCTATAACGCCGAATTCGTTCAGATGGTCCAGGCGGATGTATCCGTTGAAGAACTGGAAGCCACACGCGAGCAACTCGTGGAAACGATACATGCGCAGCTCACGGACGATGAAAAGAATTTCCTGATGTCCTTTAAGTCAAAGGCTCCGGACTGGAACCTGCTTGGTGTGAAAGACCATGCGGTTATAGCAAGTTTGCCGTCAGTGCGATGGAAGATGCGCAACCTTCAACAAATGCCGGAGAAGAAACATGGAGAGGCATTGCAAAAACTCCGTCAAGCGCTCCGGTTTAAATAATAAAGTCTCATGTCGCGCACACCGGTTAGCTTCACTTCAAGGGCCATACTTGTTCGAAGAGGCTAAAGTGGTTGCTAGTGCTCTTCCAATTTAATGATTAAACAATTCGTTCAATTTATTATTATGAGAATTGACCTGCTTGTTTCTCAAGCGAAGATACTTATAAATTCTTTTTCTTCTGATTTTATGGTTTGGATCGTCTGACCCGTTTAGCGTAAATCTTTTCATTACGCCAAAATGGGGCTCAATAATATTAAGCCAGGAAGAATAAGTTGGTGTCCATACCGGCTTGATGTTGTTCATTTTGAAGAATTCTTGTAGTACTTTACTTTTATGGAGAGGGAGATTATCCATAATAACATAAAGTTTTCTTTTGCGTGGATAAGCTTTTCGGAGCCGTTTGAAAGCAGTCAAAACATCGGGTATTCGTTTGCGTTTGTGAATCGTTCCTGCCAGGCAATCGCGATGGACATCATAAAAAGCCAACATCTGCTCGGTGCCGGATAAACGGGTGTAGGTAGCCCTTACTCTTTGGGGTTTACGCTTCACAGCCCAGTGATAACTATGAATGGGTTTTAGTTCTAGTGGCCCCCATTCGTCATAGCATAGTACTGAACTATTTGCCGGAGCCTTATGATATAGCTTTAGAATGCGGTTTTTTTTTCTCAAACTCCGGATCAGGAGATTCTTTCCACGTTTTTGTACGCTGTAAGCTTAGCCCTTGTCGAGCTAAAAGCCTTCGTAACCATTCATTGCTCACATTGGGCAAAAGGCTTTTGGATTTACAGTAGGTACTCAGCTTAGCTACTGACCACTGGGTATAGGGCAGCCCCAAGTCAGAAGGACGCGACAGGGCTGTCTTCACTAGTTGTCGAACATTTTCTGAGGTAAGAATGGCGGGCCTTCCATTGGGATTAGTGACTTTCTCGAATTCAGAAAACCCACTCTTATTAAAATTCCTCACCCAATTGTAAACGGTGACTCGTTCACAGCCCAAAATCCGGCTAATACTGGTGGGCGTAAAACCCTCGGAGATGGCCTGAACAATTCTATAACGATCCAGGACATAAGCGCTAAGGGTTCTGTCAGATAGTTTCGCACTTAGAACATCTTTCTCTTTTCGCGCTATTTGACGAATAGTTGATTTTTTCATTTCTCTGTACGCAGGGCAGACGCATCTAAATATTAAGCACGTGTTCAAGATAATCGGTACTCCAGCCAGCTTTAAGGCGTTTTCCTTTGACACCTTGTTTAGTTGACACT
>JAYVXP010000177.1:0-4571 GCA_043785125.1 Bacteroidia bacterium | reverse complement strand
GATGTTGTCGGTTTCGATTGGATAAACCCGCTAACTACATGGATCAATCACAAGAATTATTTGTAAAAATGATTATGCTGTCCTGGGAAGCTCAGAATAGCAGAACGACCAAACTATTTAACACCCTTACCGATGACCAATTTTTGTTAGAAGTCTCGCCCGGTAGAAACCGCGGCATTTATTTGTTGGGGCATCTCATTGCAGTAAATGATTCCCTGGCGGTCACCCTGGGTTTGGGTGAAAGACTATTTTCTCAGTATGAAGATATTTTCTTAGAAAAGCCGGATAAATCTGGTATGGAAATGCCGGACATTGCCACCTTAAAGCAAAACTGGAATCAGGGGACTCAACAACTTAAGGACTATTTCAAAAAAATGACGGCTGGTGACTGGTTTCTTAAGCATACCACCATTTCGGAAGCGGATTTTGCAAAGGAACCGCATCGCAATAAACTCAATGTGCTGATAACCCGGATCAATCATGAGGCTTATCATCAGGGGCAGCTTACCTTACTTCAAAAAAAGTAATATGAAGAAATGTTGTAGATTTGCTAGGCTCAAATTAAACCACCAGCATTAAAGAAATATGGCTAAATCAAAGGAAACCTGGAATAAGAAGGAATTAGAGAAGAAAAGAGAAAAGAAGAAGAAGGACAAAGCGCTGAAAAAAGAAGAAAGAAAGGCGAACAACAAGGAAGGCAAGACCTTTGAGGATATGATTGCCTACATGGATGAAAACGGGAATCTTTCATCTACCCCCCCGGACCCCAGAAGAAAGGTAAGTGTCAAGTTAGAAGACATTGAAATCGGGGTTCCCAAATATGAATCCGTCAAAATGGACCCAATCAGAAAGGGTACCGTAACATTCTTTAACAATGCGAAGGGCTACGGATTTATTAAAGACAGCGAGACACAGGAAAGCATATTTGTTCATGCCAACGGACTGCTTGAACCCATCGGAGAAAACAATAAAGTAACCTTTGAAGTCGAAATGGGTCAAAAAGGGCCCAATGCGGTGGGCGTAAAAGTCGTCAGGTAAAACCGGCTTAGAAAATAAGAGAGGCAATAGTTCTTGACTAAGAATTAGCTTGCTGAATTTTATTTCGTCTCTACAAGACCTAATCCAATACATGCAGTGTAACCCAGTACCGGTAAGCCACCAATGCCTTATCCACTTTGGATAATTTGCTCAGGTCGCGCTTACTGTATTTGGGAAGGATCAGCTTGTTGATCTTTGCCAGAATCCTGAAAATTGATTTATTAGCCATATCCAAATTCTAGATAAATCCACAAATCCTGCCTGCCCCGACTTTTGTCGTTGGGATTTCCTGATTCAGGCAATTAGGAATCCTAAATCAAATCCCACTCCTTGCGTCGTTTTCTGGAGAGAAATCCATTGGCCTCTTCATCTCCGATAAATATTTCCTTTTCCGCGTCCCAGTTCAGTTTGCGATCGAGTCGCCATGAAATCAAGGCCAGGTGCATGGGCAGCGTCATATCCCGCGCATAGCTGAGGTTAGATTCAGGTCCTTCAGATTCAGCCTGGGTTCTTGATTTTACCGCGTCGACAAAATTCTGCTGGTGTCCGGGGGACCGTTTCAGCGTTTTTGGAATTTCCGGAATATCGGAAACGGTTTGTCCGTTGATGGTGATTGAGCGTGTTTCGTAATCGCAAATCAGAGAGCCCTTATCCCCTTCAAAGTAAGCGCCAATACCCCGTTCGGCAGCTCCCGGCACGTCGGGTGGAATGGCAGTCCAGAACACATTCAGATCTTTAAAGGCAAAATCGGCAACAAGCCATTTGGGTACATCGGCAATGCCGTCCGTTTTATCTCCCTTGGCGATCACACTTTTTAATCCTTGTGGCTGAATGGACCACCAAACGATATCGGCTATGTGGCACCAGAAATCGGCAAACACACCACCGGAATAATCGAGAAAATAACGATAACTAAAATGACAGCGTTCGGGAAAATATTCTGCATAAGGTGCCGGTCCAAGCCACATGTCCCAGTTGAGTGTCTTGGGTGGTGTCTGAATTTTCGGCTGGCCTAAGCCTGGTGAAAAACCCGTTTTCCAGATTCGCACGGTGTGCACCTTTCCAATTGCTCCGGACTGAATGATCTCAGCCACGCGATGATAATTGTCTCCGGCATGGATCTGTGTTCCGAGTTGAAATATTCTTTTGTGTTGATTTAGATATTTGAGCATCACCTGGCCTTCCTTCACATCATAAGAAAGTGGCTTTTCTCCATAGACATCTTTGCCCGCCTGAAATGCCAGGGTTGCAATCTGCGCGTGCCAGTGATCCGGCGTAGCCACGGTAATGGCATCAATATCCTTGCGATCGAGTACGTGTCTGAAATCACTGTAAGTCTTCGCCTGTGTATCCGGATGCAGCGTTTTCAAAGATTTCAGGGTGCCGTTCAAATGATCTTCATCGAGATCGCACAGGGCAACGATTTCTACTTCAGGCAGGGCGGCAAACCAGTTGAGATGATTGTTTCCCATTCCACCCAAACCAATGTGTGCTATCCGCAACCTGTTGCTGGCCGCAGCACGGGACAGAATAGAAGGTAAAATGGCAAACCCTAAGGCTCCCATACTCCCTGCTTTAAGGAAGTCGCGTCGGCTGAAATTCTTTTTCATTTTCGGTTTTATAAGTATCTGTTCTTTTTGCCTTCCCCGAAGTTATCAAAAAATCGCAAAGTCCTGAACTAATAAGCCAGGCAAGTGACGCTTTGTGTGAATCAGTTTACCGGACACGTTGGGTTTATTATATCTATTTTTGTAGAAATACCTGAAAGGTTGCAAACTATGACTGGCCCTTTTTTTATCCCTGTTGTCTTTTGTTTTCTCCTTCCTTCTTTGCAGGAACCTCAATTCGAGCCCCAGGTTATCGATGCGAACATCACCATCGGCTATGGTTTAGCCATTGGTGACGTGGATGGCGACGGTAAGCCGGATATTCTTTTGGCCGATAAGAAACAATTTGTGTGGTATCGCAACGGAGACTGGAAACGGTTTGTGATGGTGGAAAATCTTACCGAATCGGATAATGTATGCATCGCCGCCCGGGATGTAGATGGTGACGGAAAAGTGGAAGTAGCAGTCGGGGCTCAATGGAATCCTTCCGAAACATCGGATACGCTCCGATCCGGCTCGGTTCATTTTTTAATAAGACCCGCCGATCCAACTCAAAAATGGACTCCAATAGAACTCCATCATGAACCTACGATTCACAGAATGCGCTGGGTGAAGGTGGCCAGTAATCATTTTCAATTGATTGTCTTACCACTTCATGGACGGGGTAATAAAAACGGAGAAGGAGCCGGAGTAAAGGTAATTGCTTACGAGATGCCAAAGGATCCGACCCAACCATGGAATTATGTTGTCATAGATCAATCCATGCATTTGACTCACAATCTTGATGTGGTAGACATGGGGTCTATTGGAGAATCGATCGTGATTGCAGGCAAAGAAGGATTTAAAGCATTTCAATTTCAAGGAGATAAGTGGATTGCTTTTGGTGAGAAAGTATTCTGGGTAAAGGACCGGAGTTTTGGAGAATTAAGAAAAATGGAAACGGGTAAAGGGAGAGTCTTTGCGGGAATCTCACCCATGCACGGAAATGAATTGGCAATTTATGGCGTCAATTCGCGAACCGTGCTGACTTCTGATCTAAATCAGGGGCATGGCCTGGCCACCGCTGATCTTCTCACATCTGGATCCGACCAGGTCGTCGTCGGCTGGAGAGAACCGAACAAAACAACTAAAGTCGGGATCAAGATCTTTGTTTACTCGTCAACGAATGAAACTCCGAAAGAAAGTTGGAACTGGAAGGAATATTGGATTGATGACAATGGGATGGCCTGCGAGGATTTGCAAATAGCGGATATGGATGGGGATGGCAAAAAAGATATTATTGCGGCAGGCAGGGCTACGCATAATTTGAAAATTTACTGGAATAGAAATAACCCATAGATTGAAATTCAATTCTTAAAATGACAACAAGGCGGACTGTCCATGCAGCAATGCTGGCTAACGAATTAGATTTTAGTGCTTCCCGTAGCAGCGGACCTGGTGGTCAGAATGTCAATAAGGTGAATACAAAAGTCACGTTAAGGTTTGATGTCAATGGGTCGCAGGTCTTAAATGATGAGGAGAAGGAAATCATTTCTAAGAAACTTTCTGCAAGGCTGACAAAAGAAGGCGTTTTGGTATTGACCTCCCAGAATAAGCGATCACAACTTCAAAATAAGGAAGATGTGGTTCTAAAATTGGAGAAACTATTGTCGAAGGCCTTTGAGAAAAAGAAAGTGAGGAAGGCCACGAAGCCTTCAAAAGGTGCCGTTCAGAAACGCATTACCGGGAAGAAGCTGCACAGTGAGAAGAAAAAGTGGCGCCGGACCACAGATGACCGCTGATGGACTATGGATGAACACGGATAGAAATGATTGAATGAAATAGGCTTCCTTCGCGACAATCCATGAAATTAATGGGTTTCCAACTTAATATCCATCCCAACCACTAAACCCTTCTCCGGGTATTCGGCAATCCACATTCCGGCAT
>JAYVXP010000176.1:0-14246 GCA_043785125.1 Bacteroidia bacterium | reverse complement strand
CGAGCTCGCCTAAAACATGGCTTTTCTCCATATTGAAGAATAAAATAATTGATTATTACCGTCAGAAGTCACGGAATGTCAACGCACAAAACCTTGCCTTCATGGAAGATGAAACTGCTCAGTGGTTTGATAGCAATAACCGTTGGAAGAAAGAATTCCAACCTGATGTTTGGGATACGGAAAATCAAAATCTCCTGGACAATCCCGAATTTGAAAGAGTTTTAAGCAACTGCATGGGAAAATTGCCGATCACTTGGTCGTCCTGTATGCAGCTAAAATATTTAAGTGAAAAAGATACTGCTGATATTTGTCAGCAATTGAATATAACTGCGTCTAATCTGTGGCAAATCCTACACCGGGCCAAATTGCATCTGCGAAATTGTCTGGAAAAGAATTGGTTTAAAGTTTAATACCGATGATGCGACTGATGAATATAATGATGCTATCGTGCCGTAAGGCCACAGAATTGATGGAAAAAAAACTATATTCCGATCTGGGTCAGACCGAAAGGTTTAAGTTGTTCCTTCATACGCGGATGTGCGATGCCTGTCGGTTGTATGAAAAGCAAAGTCAGTTTATGGATAGCGTTTTAAGAAAGCAGTCGGCTACTCCAAATCATAGGAAAGCCTCCCTAAAAACACTGCCTGAGGAAGTCAAATCAAAGATTCTAGAAGAGTTAGATAATCTCTGAACATATTTTAGGCCTGATCTGTCAGGATGGGAATATACCTTCGTCTATTCTACTGAACTGAGAATTCAATCTCACAGTTTCTCTAAATTTTTGTTTATGACAAAAAAGAAATTAATCAAAGTAGTATTAATCGTTATCGCTGTCGGCATACTAAGTGCAGTAGGTATTGCACTTTACATGTTTAATAAACCCCATCGGGATGTGCAGTCAGCAACAATCGACTTCACATTAGCCAGCACTGCACTGGTGCAGGAATATCTCACTAACGCCCAAGATGCGAATCAAAAATATCTGGATGATACGGGTGATTCAAAAATTATGTCTGTTAATGGAAAGGTGAGCTCCATTTCGCGTGATCTGAATAACCAATTGGTTGTACTGTTGCAGAATGAAGGTGACAAGGCGGGAGTAAGTTGCACCTTTTCAGCCGCCACCAATGCATCAGCTGAAAAATTGGCGATTGGCCAAACAGTTACGATTAAAGGTGTAATCCGATCCGGTGCTGGTTATGATGCCAATCTTGATCTGTACGAAGATGTTATTCTTGAAAAATGTGATGTTCTCAATCCGTAAACAAAAACAATTAAACCAATAAAATGAATATGAAAAAGTTAACGTACCTCTTTATGGTTCCAGTGGCCATGCTTGCCTCAGTCGCTTTCCGGCCTGTTGCCGGTAAATTAGTAAGCAAGTCCGGACATATCAACTTCTTTTCGCATACAGCATTAGAAGATATTACCTCGAACAATTACAAAGTAGTGAGCACATTGGAAACTTCCACTGGTGATGTTGCCTTTTCTGTGCCTATGCAGAGTTTTGAATTTGAAAAAGCGCTTATGCAGGAACACTTTAATAGCAAAGATTTCCTGAATACCAAGGGTTTTCCAAAGGCAAAATTTGAAGGTAAAATTATCAACATAAGCGAGGTTAATTTTACTAAAGATGGCACTTACCAAGCAAATGTTTCGGGCAATCTCACCATTAAAGATGTTACTAAGCCCATCACCGAAAAAGGTACGATCACCGTAAAAGGTGGTGTAATAAATGCACAAACAAAATTCAAACTTGTCTTGGCTGACTAGGGCATTACTTTCAAAAAAGGAAAGCCGTCAACCAATGTTGCCAAGGAAATTGAAGTTACGTTGAACGCTGACTATCAATCTGAATAGCGTAGTTTATCGAGGGTGGTTGAATTCTCCGGGAAGGCTGCAAGGCTGACCCGGAGATCTTTCGAAGGGATGTATCATTACACTAAATTCAAAAATGCCATGAAAAGTTTTCTGTTATTTATCTTGTTTGCAGGAGCGCTTGTTCTTGCAGCTGCATGGAACAAGGACGATTCTGATTTGAAAACCAGCATTCAGTTTACCGATGCCAAATGGACAGATTTACAGAAGAAGGCTAAAGACGAAAATAAAATCATTTTTGTTGACATCTACGCCACTTGGTGCGGGCCATGCAAACTCTTGAAGCGGACAACGTTCACGGATAAAGAAGTCGGAGATTTTTTCAATGCCAATTTCATCAATGCCGCTTTTGATGGCGAAAAGGTCGAGGGGCGTAAACTGATGGAACTTTATTTGGTACGCTCCTATCCAACTATGTTATTCATCAATCCTGACGGATCAATCAGAAAGGCAGCGATTGGCTACCATACCGCTAATCAATTATTAAGAACAGCCAAGGGTGTAGTAAAGTGAAACGATTAAAATGAATATAACAAAATACAACCAGGAGAATTTACGGACCCTACAAGCACTCATTGAGACCATGAGTGATGAACAGTTCAAAGAACCATTGGATATTCTTTCCGGGGCATCGATAGGAGCCCATGTTCGCCATATACTGGAGTTTTATATCTGTCTCCTCCGCGCTAATAATACGGATACCCTTTGCTATGACGATCGGGAAAGGAATCAACGGATTGAAAACGACCGGTCCATTGCACTGGTCACTGTTAATAACATCAGGCTGACACTGGAAGAGATTAAGGCCGACCGCAAGATGAAGTTGAAATCGGATTTCTCGGCAAGTGGAGGTGATATACTACTCCTGGATACAAGCCTTTTCAGAGAACTCGCCTATTGTTTTGAGCATAGTGTTCATCACGAGGCATTGATAAAAGTAGGCACCAAACACTTACTAAATGATTCTGTTTTGATCGAAAATTTTGGGTTAGCGCCATCTACGGTAAGACATCGAAACGGTTAAAGCATCTATTACTATCCATACGAAGGATATGTTTCTTTTCATTTGTACAAAGACAAAACTTGCAGGATAATAGGTATCAACATACTCGGAAGTAGTTACATAATCTTAAGAATATGAAAACTAAAATCAGTCAGGCGCTTATGGGAGGTGTCATTGGCACAGCCGCAATGTCCCTGGTAATGTTCATTTCTTCCTTTTTAGGAATGCCAAAAATGAGTCCACCACGCATGCTTTCCACAATGATGGGTGCTTCCACTATTGTTGGATGGCTCATGCACTTTATGATAGGGATAATCTTTGCATTGATCTATGCCTACCTATTCATGAATGTCGTGCGAAAGATCAATAGCAACATTCTCAGGGGAGCAATCTTTGGCATAGCGGCATTTATCTTTGCTCAAATCGCCATGGCAATATTGGGAGCCATGATTGGCGGATTACCAGCAATGGAGGGCAGCGTTATGCTAATCGTGATAGGCAGCATTATGGGTCACATAATTTTTGGAATAGTGGTAGCCTTTTTTGTCAAAGAAGAAAAACCGTAGCGAGGTGACCGTCCTGCAGCTGAGGATAATGGAACAATAATTCATTAAGGCTTTAGCATTGTAAAAGATTGCCAGTGTCAAGGCTGAAAATAGCAAATGAAAATTCTACTCATCCTCTGCATTCTGTTGTTCTTAGTTAGTCTGCTGTGGATCCTCAGCGCGTCTCAATTCAGCCAAACGGATGGAGTAACGCTTAACCAGGAGCTTTTAACCCTATCTGAAAAACTGCTTTACAAAGTGAAAACAGATGAATCTGTAGATACAATACAAACCGCTTTGGCTAACTATTCTGTTGAAGATTTAAGGATGGGTTTGATTAATGATGATGCCCGAAAGGTATTTTGGATAAATGTTTACAACGCCAACTATCAAGTCCTTGCCATCGGTGAGGAGAGAGCTAAGAACAGGATTTTTACCGTTAAAGCGATTCGTTTTTCTGATGTTTCGCTAAGCTTAGATGATATCGAGCATGGTATTCTTAGAAAATACCGTTGGAAATACGGCCTCGGTTATCTTCCTCAATTTCTTCCTTCCAGAACCGTAAAGAAGTTAGCCGTAAACAAGCTTGATTTTCGCATTCACTTTGCTTTGAACTGCGGCAGTAGAAGCTGCCCGCCCATTGTGTTTTATCAGTATGAAAAGCTGAATGATCAACTCAACATTGCAGTCCGATCATTTTTGGAAGGTGAAACAATTGTTGATGAGGCCAGTCACAAGATTTATGTAACTAAAATCATGCAGTGGTTCAAAGGTGATTTTGGTGGCGAAGCAGGAATTAAGAGAGTGTTAATGCGTTATCTTAAAAAGGACTTCACAAACTATGCAGTTCAATTTAAGGAATATGACTGGAGTGAGGATTTGAAGAATTTTAGCAACCCGGAATAGTGGAAATGACCTTTAAAGTAATAAAAGTGTCACGACTCAACCGTTATGCTTAGGAAATTAGGGAATTGCATTGCAAGACTTCCTTATGACTTGACAATTCCTCCTATAGAAATCAGGAATTTGATATTTAAGTATTTGCTTAAATAAGTAAACTATTCTTAAGGGTTGTTCCGTTAAGTCACTACAAACAACTGAAAGTATGCAAAATACCTGTATCCGTGTTTTTGCCGATAAGAACCAAATCAAGCAATGTCGGGAAAAGGTTTCGGCCAATGCGAAGTCATTCTCCCGGCTTGGTAATATTCTCGCACTGGCGGGAAATGAAGTGAGGCTTAAAATCATGTACCTGCTTGAGGAAGAAAGTGAGCTTTGTCCCTGCGATATAAGCGACATACTCGGCATGAGTGTTCCGGCTATTTCGCAGCATCTGCGTAAGCTTAAGGATGGTAATATTGTTGAGGCTCGAAAAGTCGGCCAGACCATTTTTTATTCACTTAAGTCGGAGAACCTAAAGATTTTAAAGCCTTTTTTCAAGACCATTAATCAACTGAATCAAAATCCTGTAACGATATGAAAACGGAAAATCAAAAAGGTTGGGTATTGGGAGTAGCCGCTGCAGTAGCTGCATCCTTGTGTTGTATCACGCCCTTGTTAGCCTTATTGGGTGGTATCAGCGGAATCGCTTCTTCGTTCTCCTGGATCGAACCTTACCGACCCTATTTAATAGGTATTACTGTGTTGGTATTTGGTTTTGCTTGGTATCAAAAATTAAAGCCACGCAAAAAAGAAGAAATAAACTGCGAATGCGAAACTGATGACCTGCCTGCCGGCAAGGCAGGAAAGCCATCTTTCTGGCAAAGCAAAACCTTTCTAAGCTTCATTACGGTCTTTGCCGCACTGATGATTTCATTCTCCCATTATTCACATATTTTTTATCCGAAGAGTCCAATAGTTAATGTGGTGATAGCTGAAAAGAACAACATGTACCAAGTTAAATTTAAAATTTCAGGCATGACTTGTCAGCGTTGTTCGGAGCATGTGGACCATGCCTTAGACAGAGTGACGGGGGTATTGGAACACACAACCTCTTACGAGCAAGGTACAAGCCTTGTAAAGTTTGATGCGAGCAAGGCAACGCTGGAAAAATTGGCAGAAGCCGTAAATGCTACCGGCTACACCGTAACAGAAACAAAAGAATTGGAAAACTAAAGAAGAATGCTGCTGCGCCTCATGCCTGCTGTGGTTCCAAAAAAGAAAAATTGAACTATATCGTAACGATAACAATAGCATGA
This sequence comes from Bacteroidia bacterium, assembly GCA_043785125.1. Lineage (GTDB taxonomy): Bacteria > Bacteroidota > Bacteroidia > Cytophagales > Cyclobacteriaceae > ELB16-189. Next base: position 8,622 of record JAYVXP010000176.1, on the reverse strand, counting down.
CAGAAAATAATAATAAGGAACTGGCCACAGTAACTTTGAACATCGAAGGAATGACGTGCGATCATTGTGTGGTCGCCATCGAAAAGAGATTTGCCGGAAAGGAAGGTATTATAAACAAGCAAGTCAACTACGGTGAAAAACGCGGTGAGTTCAGTTACAATCCTTCGCTCATTTCAAAGCAGGAAATCATTGATACTATAAACTCTTCTAAAAGTTATCGCGTAGTAGGTAACAGTTCCGAAAAGGGATCTGGCAAAAATCATTTTGACCTGATTATTATCGGTGGCGGATCGGCCGCATTCTCAGCCGCTATCAAAGCTGAAGAATTGGGGTTATCCACCCTGATGGTAAATGGTGAGCTGCCTTTCGGAGGCACGTGTGTAAACGTTGGGTGTGTACCTTCCAAAACGTTAATCCGTGCGGCAGAAACAGCTTATCACGCAAGTCGTTCCAATTTTGCAGGCATTAAACCGAAAGGTGTTGATATTGATTTCGCCCGGGTTATTAAAGACAAAAAGCAACTCGTTGCCACTTTACAACAAAAAAAGTACATGGACGTGGTCGGTGATTTCGAAAACCTGAACATAATAGAAGGGTGGGCGGCGTTTTTAGATCATAAAACCATTTTGGTAAATGGCAAGGATACCTACAATGCGCTTAAATTCATTATCGCTACGGGCGCTACCACCAACATTCCGGAAATTGAAGGGCTGAATGAAATCGGGTATCTGACCAACGTGAGTTTGTTTGACCTGGAAGAGAAACCGGAAAGCATCACCATCATGGGTGCCGGTTACATCGGGTTGGAAATTGCCATGGCCTATAACCGGCTTGGTGTAAAGGTCCGCATCATCGAATTTACTAATCGTGTGCTGCGCACTCAAACTCCGGACATCAGTGAAGAATTGGAAAAGAACATGAAGAGCGAAGGCATCGAAATCCTTCCCAACTTCAGGGCAGTAAAATTTGAAAGAAAAGGCAACGACACCATTATCCATTGCAAATGCCCGGATGGAACGACAACACAAATTGTAGAACTCGGAAAAATTGTAGTAGCGAGTGGCACCAAGCCAAATACGCAAAAGCTGGGTTTGCATAACATCGGTTTGCAACTGACAAAGAGTGGACATATATCAGTAAATGAAAAGATGGAAACCAATCTGCCTAACATTTATGCAGTGGGCGATGTAACCAACACGCCCGCTTTTGTTTACACTGCTTCGTACGAAGGCAAGATAGCCGTTGAAAATGCCTTCACCGGTGCAGAAAAGAAAACGGACTATACCTCGCTACCCTGGGTAGTCTTTACCGATCCGCAAGTTGCCGGAGCAGGATTAGATGAAGCACAAGCAGAAGCCCAAAATATTCCCTTTGAAGTGTCTAAGTTATCATTGAACGATGTGCCCCGTGCGTTAGTAGCCAATGATACGAGAGGGTTTATCAAACTCATTCGCAATACTGAAACCGACAAATTGGTCGGTGCGAGAATCGTTGCGCCTGAAGGTGGGGAATTGATTCAGCAATTAAGTATGGCAATCAAACACGGTATTACCGTTAAAGAATTAGCTGAGAGTCTCTATCCCTATCTCACCCTTGCAGAAGGTATTAAACTCGCTGCCATCACATTTGGAAAAGATGTATCGAAGTTGAGTTGCTGTGCAAGTTGATTGATAATATTAGCTTGGCTCACTAACAAGATGTAGTTCATCGATGGCTTACGAACAGAGAAATGCCTGCCAATGCGGAAGTAAAGTTGAAATTAGGAAGTTGATTCAATTATCGAATTTAAGAATGCATTAGAAAATGAACGCTGCAATCGACAATCCCGATACCTTAGTCGATGAGAGGAATACCTCCGATCGATATGTGTCCACCTGGTTCAGGTAACAATCACCAATCTTTATGCTCGCAGACAAATCATCGACACAAAAGCGGGATTGATGATTACCGTGAATTCGATTATTCTTTCTGTACTTATTGGGAGCATGTATCCACGGCTTCAGGAATATCCCCAGTTATTATGGGGCTTAGGCCCGATTGTTATTGCCGATGTGCTCTCCATTATTTTTGCGGTCCTCGCTACAAGGCCGGTCGTCGCTAAGGGAGAATTCTCAAGGGAAGATGTTCAAAACAAAAATGCCTGTCTTAATACATTTGATGATTTTTACAAGATGTCGGAAGCTGATTACCAGTGGGCTGTAAATGAGATGCTCAAAGATACCCAGGCAATCCAGAATTCTTATACTAAAGAAAACTACCGTGTGGGAATTGATTTAGCAAAGCGGTATAAAAGAATGCGAATATCATATCATATATTTTTAACAGGTTTAATAATGTCAGTTGTTGGCTTTGCTGTTTGTTACCTTTTGCTATTCTGATGAAAATAGCCAGCACTCTGTCAATACTATTAAATAAAATAGTTTAGCTTAGATAGTTATTTACAATAACGTCATGCAAATAATCATTTCAATCAGCGGTCTGTCCGTGGTTAATGCGCCCATCACTCATTTCCACAACCCGGTCTGATTTACGCGCAAATTCATCGTCGTGGGTCACGGCAATAATGGTTTGTTTATAGGTGTGCGTCAGTTCGCTAAAAATATCAAACACCAACTGGGTGTTGTACGAATCCAGGTTGCCCGTGGGCTCATCCCCCATGATGATATCGGGGTCATTGATCAGTGCCCGCGCAATGGCCACCCGCTGCTGTTGGCCACCCGACAATTTACTCGACAACTTCTTTGCGTGCTCTTCGATACCCAACACCTTCAATTTTTCATAGGCGCGGCTTTCAATCTCCGCGCGACTGTATTGCTTGAGTTTCAGGGCCGGAATCATTACATTCTGCAGCGAAGTAAACTCTGGCAACAAATAATGAAACTGAAAAACAAATCCGATGTGCTGATTGCGGAAGCTGGCCAATTCATCCTGCCCCTTTCCGGTAAGTCGCACTCCGGCAATCTCCAATTCACCTTCATAGCTTGTGTCCATAGTCGACAGCACGTACATCAGCGTTGATTTACCGCAACCCGACTTGCCAACAAGGGAAAGAAATTCGCCTCGCCCAACCGAAAGGTCAATCCCTGTAAGCACCTGAAACTTTTCGGGTTCATAGAAATACTTGTTGATCTTATGTGTGACTAAAACGTTTTCCATAATCATCTTGCCCATCTTTTAATCCTGACCATCCTGATTTTTACTGGCTTCTTAATATCTCTATCGGATCCACCCCGGCTGCCTTCCTCGACGGCATATATCCAGCTATGGCCGTGGTCGCCACCCCAAAAACAATTCCAATCAAGTAGTATCGTGGATCAAAATTTACGGGAAACCGATCCAGAGAAATAAAATCCCCACCGGGGAAATGCGCCCGGGAAATCATCACCGACAAAATGAATCCAATCAACAATCCCCCCAAACTCCCGACAAATCCGATCGCGAGCGACTGGATCATAAAAATCTGCTTGACATCTTTGCCTGAAAAACCAATGGCTTTCAGAATCGCGATATCCTTCATCTTGTTGTGTATGGTCATATTGAGGATGTTGTAAATACCAAAGCCTGCGACAATCAGCAGCGTGACCGATACAGAATAAGCAATAATATCACGGATTTTATTTCCCGTGAGAAACGTCGCGTTGGCGGTCTCCCAATCTTCTGCCTTGTACCCAAACGATTTTTGCAATCCGGGGGCTATGTCTTTCGCCAGATGCGTGTTCTTCAATTTGATATTAATATCGGTGATGTATCCGTGGTCTTTCTGTAGAATCGCCTGTGCTGTGGAAATGTTCGCGTAGCTCCGTACGTTATCGACGGCACCGAGCCCCATTTGGAAGGTTCCGATAACTTTTAACGTAATCGTATATCCTTCCGGTGTGGTGGTGACAACGCGGTCACCCACGCGCACATTGAGTTTGCGTGCCAGACCAGTCCCCATAATGATCCCGCTGTGATTCGTAAGGAGGTCTTCAATTCTCCCCGACTTCATTTTCGAGCGGAGGTCAAAAAGTTTGTCCTCTTCCAAAATATCAACTCCTAAAATATTCCCATTGAGTTGCACCGGGCCATAATTGTAAAATACCTGAGACGAAATCATCGGCGCCACGCCGAGTACACGGGGATCGGTGCGAATGATTCGTACAATTTCTGCAGCATTGTGCAATTTGGGTGTTTCGTTTTTTGGTTTTTGGTGGTGGACCTGATTGATTCCATCGGGATTCAGTTCCTGTATGATGTTGGAACGGGATTGTGTCACATCATTATAAATATGAATGTCGGGAGAGGACGTCATGGTCAATTGCTCGGTAAAATCATTCAACCCGGTCATGAGGCTCACCAGCGCGATAAACATCCCAATACCAAAAGTAACGCCCAACATCGCCACAATGGTTTGCTTGGGCTTGGCCAGCAAATGGGTTTTCGCTATTTCTAAAGTTAAAATCATGATTTGATCAGCCCAAATTATGGTTTTGTCAGAAATCTGCTTTCCGCAGTGAGACCTTCCAGTACTTCCACTTCATCCAGTGTTTCAATCCCCCTTTTGATTTTCGTTTTTCGTTTTCCCTCTTTTGTTTCGACAAGAACTGAATCCCCCGGCAGTAATGCGCTTTTCGGTATGACCATGGCCTTATCCTTTTTTTGAATCACAATGTTTGCCTCCACGGCCAACCCCGAAAAGCCCCGCAGCAGGGGCTCGGTAAAATCCGCATCTACCCTTACCGATTGCTGTCGGGAATCTACCAATGGATGAACTTCGGTGACCCTGGCGTGAAAGGTCTGGTCTTCGAAGGCATCAATCTTCACCCATACTTCCTGGCCGGTATTGACTTTGCGAATGTCCATTTCATCTACATTCAATTGCATATAAAATGAATCCTTGCTGCCCAGTACTGCTACCGCTTCGTTGCGCCTTGCCAATTCCCCTTTTTCTTTTAGAATTTTATACACACGTCCATCTACTTCGCTGCGCACCGAATAACGACCCGATTCCTCCGATGAAATCTTCCATTGGTTTTCAGCATTTTTCAATTCAAGGGAAAGCTGGTTCTTCAGCTTACCATACCGGCTTCGCTGAAGCAATAAATCATTTTTAGAATTTTCATGGGTCAACTTCATCCGGTCGTAGTCTGCCTGGGTTGCTGCATTCTGCTTTATCAAATTACCGTACCGAACCAGGTTTACCGAATCGTACACTGCCTTGGTGATTGCACTTCGCACACCCGCCTCCACCTCACTGAGTATAGGTGATCCGTTTTGATAATTTTGTATTGCCATATCGTAACCTTCCTTTGCGATCTGGTATCGGGCATTCTGTTGCTGACTCTCGATAATAAATACTACATCTCCTTTCTTTACTACCGTTCCTTCCTTTGCAACAATTTCAGTGACATAACCTTCGGCCTGGGCAAAGACCTGGTATTCATTCTTTGAAATAACAAAACCGGAAGCATAGACCGCTTCCATAAGAGGTTTTAGTTGGGGCGTTTTATAACTGTCAGATCCGGAACAAGCTTGCAACAGGACCAGACCAGCCGCGAATATTTTTTTCATAATAATGAGTTACTCAAAAGTACGGGTAAGTGGCAACTCTGTGGCATAAATCTGACTGAAGCGTCCAAAATCCACCTTAAGGCATTTTAGGGATTAATTTGATCGACAGAAACCCTGATTATGCAAAATCTAATCTGTGAATCAGTGGCGTGCCGCTCATTCTACCACCCTTTCTTAATGACATGACAAATGTATTCTACGTCCGCTTCGGTCATGCGCATGTGTAAGGGCAGCACCATATAATGATCCTCCATCGCGTCCATATTCGGAAGATCATAACGCCGCCCGCCCAATACCGTATACCGGTCATTACGGTAGTGGATCTGACCGGATTCGATATTATTCTTGCGCAACCAATTCATAAAATCGATCCGCTTTTCAACTCGGGCAGTACATAGCCAGGCTGCATGGGTTCGGTCATGTTGTTCCCTTCCCAGCAGCTGAATTCCCTGGGCGCCCACAAGTCCTTGCTTGTAACATTGGTATAACTTTTGACGATAGGCCAGCGTAGCATCAAACTCATTAAGTGCGGCAAGTCCCATGGCCGCCCCGATATCAGTCATTTGATATTTATAACCCAATTCCCAAATGTCATTTTCCCAGGTACCCTTTTGTTTGTTGGAGCGGTCAATACCAAACCAGCGGATTCTTTCTGCTTTCGAAACCAGTTCAGGATTTTGCAAAACCAGCATGCCTCCGTCGCCTGTCGTAATATGCTTGATGGCTTGAAAGGAAAAGATGGTGAAGTCAGAAATTTCTCCGATATTTTTTCCCTTATATGTCGCGCCCAAAGCCGCAGCGGCATCTTCAATGATTGGAATGGAGTACGACTTGGCGATTTGACCCAATTCATCCATATCGGCTGGAAGTCCTCCATAATGTACACACACAATAGCCTTGGTTTTTTCGTTGACCAATTGTTTTACATGCAGTACATCGATGTTGAGTGTTGTTGGGTCGATATCTGCAAAGCGGATTTTTGCACCCTGATAAAGAAGGGGAATGTTGGTAGCCGTGCAACTGAAGACGGGCGCAATCACCTCATCCCCCGGGCCAAGACCGGCAAGAACATAAGCGATGTGCAAGGCATCTGTACCGGAACCCACGGCCAATGAGAAATTATTCTGGCAGAATCTATTGGTAAAAGCTTTTTCAAACTGTTCGACACGCGGGCCTTGGCCGATCCAGCGCGATTGCAACACTTCGGTAACGGCTGCAATAGCAGAGGAAGGCACATGCGGATAAAAAAGGGTTATCCCTTCTCCCTCCTTCATCACAGGCAATTCATTCACGGGCTTCTCTTTGCGCATGTTTTAGCTACTGAAGTTCAAATCAATAGTAATAAAAAAAGGCTTCCCAATGGAAGCCTTCCTGCTTGAAAATCAAATTTATTAAATGTTCGGTTGAGGTGTAGTCCTCAAATACGGTTTAATGCGTTTGTGTCCTTTTGGAAACTTGGCGGCAATATCTTCATCCTTTACCGCTGCGGTAATAATGACATCTTCACCTTGCTTCCAGTTGGCCGGAGTAGCTACGCTGTATTTGGCGGTCAATTGCAAGCTGTCGATCACGCGCAGGATTTCCTCAAAATTTCTCCCCGTGGAGGCCGGGTAAGTGATCGTCAGTTTCACTTTCTTGTCAGGGCCAATAACAAAAACCGAACGCACGGTAAACTTATCACTCACCTGAGGATGTATCATATCATAAAGGTTCGCAACTTTAAATTCCGGATCGGCAATCAAAGGATAGTTTACAACGGTGTTTTGTGTTTCATTGATATCACCAATCCATTTCGTATGGGATTCCAGTGGATCAGCACTGATGGCGAGTACTTTTACATTTCGCTTATCAAATTCAGCTCTCAGTTTGGCTACTGCCCCCAACTCTGTTGTACAAACCGGAGTGAAATCAGCAGGGTGAGAAAATAAAATACCCCAGCTTGTGCCTAGCCAGTCGTGAAATTTTACGGTTCCTTCCGTAGTTTCTGCCTGAAAGTCAGGCGCAATATCTCCCAATCGAATCGCCATAATATTATAAGGTTAAATGTTAAACAGCGGCAAATATAGTGAAAGTCTATAGAATTTATAGGGTAATCATTTCTTTTTATCGTCTCCCAATCACTTTTTGCCGTTTCACTATCTGCTCCAGGGTACTTTCTGAAAGGATTCGGAGGCTTTCATCTCTGACACCGAGAAAGGCATCACGGATACCACACGTTTTTTCATCCCGGCATTCCTCGCAGGGTTCATAATAATTAAGTGAAACGCACGGAAGCATGGCGATCGCGCCATCCATAAGACGTATGATTTCGATCAAATTAACATCCTGAGGCTTTTTATAAAGATAATAGCCACCCCCTTTACCCTTCTTGCTGTGCAAAATTTTAGCGTTCCGCAATTCCAGAAGAATCGCTTCTAAAAATTTTTTAGGGATACGCTGCTTTTCGGCAATCTCCTGAATATGGACTGGCCCTTGCTGGTAGCGCTCGGCCAGGTAGACCAGTGCATGGATAGCGTACTTACACTTTTTCGAGAGCATAAACTTTGTTTCAGGTTATACTTTTTATGAATAATTCTAATTTAGCGCTTTGGTTCTAATTCGTTGGCGAATATAACGGTTAAGTTGCAGGTTCAAAGCCGAGATAGCTCAGCGGTAGAGCAGCTGTTTCGTAAACAGCAGGTCGTGGGTTCAAATCCCATTCTCGGCTCCATCAGGATCAGGATGGTCTGAACTTAAGGATAAGCAGGATTTAAGTTGGAATACCCGATGTTGACGAGTTGAATCTAATCCTTGCCGAATAAAATCCGTAAAAAATCCTAATCTTGTAAATCCTCAAATCCCGACCATCCTGATCCTTTCCCGTCCCCAAACCAGCACCTTCGTTTCGCTTATATTGTTTCTGGTTATATCATATATTCTTTTGGGCATTCATGTTGTTGTGATAATGATTGACCCTATGCCCCAATGGTTTAATTATCTGATCATCGTTATCCTGACACCCATCGTAATTTTTGTAAGCTACCGGGTTATTTTCCGCTACAAAACAGTGCGCATGGGCGACCGGCAGGTTGA
>JAYVXP010000175.1:0-14256 GCA_043785125.1 Bacteroidia bacterium | reverse complement strand
TTATCTTTTATACCGATGGCGATAATGTTTATGATAAAACAAACACCGTTGTAGCTTCTGGTATTGGAGGTGATCCACTGGCGACCCAATCTTCTCTTATCTTCCCTGTTCCCGGAGATGAAACACTGTACTACATATTTACCACTCAGAAAATCAACGGTACCTCAAACAACGAATTGCGTTACTCTTTGTTTGATCTGAAAAAGCCTTCAGGAAGTCAGGTGACTCAAAAAGACATACTGCTATTTTCTAAAAGCACCGAACGCATCACCGCGAATTCCAATTGGTTGATCGTTCACGAATATGGTAACAACACCTTTCGCGCCTATCCTGTTTCAGCCAAAGGAATTGGTGACCCGATTTATACCGCAATCGGTTCGGATCATTCATTCCAGGTGCCGCAGAACGGTGAGGGTTACATGAAGATGGGTGGTAAAAATGATGTAGCCGTAGCTTTGTCCAATCCTGGAACCAGCAATTTTATCGAATTATTTCATTTCCACGACAGTACGGGAATTTTGACCAACTATCGGAAAATCGATCTGAAGGACCCCAATGGACAGGTTTATGGAATTGAATTCTCTCCCGGTGGAAACAAACTGTTTGCTACCGTTAAAGGAACACCAACCCCTTCCGAAATCTTCGAATATTCTCTTGATTCGCTGGGTAGGCCGCACTTTAAACAACAGCAAACATTCGCCGCAGAATTGGGAGCAATCCAGATCGCACCCAACGGACAGATCTATATTGCAGCGAATGATGCAGCGAATAATGGTTTTCTTGGAACGATTGCATCGAACGAGGACACAACAAAATTATCTACATTTCAGTTAAAGAGTTTCCCTTTGGCAGCTGGCACTAATAGCCGGTTGGGCTTGCCCAATTTCAGACAACAGGTTGGCAATGGTTTTGGTGGACCCGGATTTACTTTTACCGGAGTTTGCGTAGGTGATTCAACCCGTTTTGCGGGGACGGCCACTGATGCGATCGATAAATTTCAATGGTTTTTCGGCGATGGGGGAAGTTCAGCTCAAGCTAGTCCTGTTCATTTGTATGCATCGGCAGGCACATATACCGTTTCCATGCACCTGACCAACCGATGCAGTCTGGATACGACCATTGTTAAACAAGTAACAATTTTTTCACCTCCTCCACCCCCTACGGTACCGGGCGCGAGCGCGCTTTGCAATGGCCCAGTCGTGTTGAATGCAAATACCGGAAACATTCCAGGCATGACCTACTTATGGAGCAACCTGGATACAACGAAAATTGTAACCATCAAAATTCCCACTTTCATTTCGGTGACCAACACCGACAAGCATGGATGTCGTTCCTCCGCACTTTCCATTGTCGCAGATAACCGACCGCAGGTTAACCTCGGCCCGGATCAAACGGTTTGTCAGAATAATAATGCTACGCCATTGGATGCAAAAAATCCTGGCGCTACCTATGTTTGGAAAATCAACGGTGTCAATGCCAGTACCATTCAGATTCAGGCCGTCGACACTACTGTTCCGGGATTGTTTGTATACAATGTAGTGGTAACGGATCCAATTACTTTGTGTAAAGTTACCAGTCAGACCACTTTTAATGTGAAGGTCTCCCCTTCTTTCACAATGACTGGCATCAATCCTACAGGATGCGGTACGGCAACCGGTACGATTACCATTACACTAAATACCTCTGCACCTCCGGCAGGGCCTTATTCCTATTTTGTTACAGGCCCGGGTGGATTCAACCAACAAGCTATTGATCAGACTGCCCCTGTGACCAAGTCATTTATTAACCAGACGGCAGGCACTTTTTCCGGGGTCGTAACGGATCAGATTTCAGGTTGTACCATTTCCAATTCATTTGGACTTACGGACGCACCATTCACTGCAACGGCGCTGGCACTAGCACCCAATTGTGATCCTGTCACCGTGCAGATAACCAGCAACGCCGTCTCGTTACCACTGACCTATGCTGCAACGAATAATGGTACCGCCCAGATTACTTCGGGAAGTTCAGCCACTGCAGTTTTCAATACTACGCCCCTTTCTGCAGGAACCTATACGATCCAGATAAAAGATAATTCAGTACCCGGATGTATTTTTACAATTAACAATTTTGTCGTCGCACCCGCTGCACCAGTTAACGTCACGTTGACTCCTAATCTGTGTTCTTCACCCCCAACCATCGTTGCGAGCGGAGCAACGACTTACTCGTGGAGTGCCGTTCCAGCGAGTGGAATTGTTTCGGGTGCTGGCACGTCAACCATTCAATTGCTTCCTGGCGCCGGCATGGTCACTTACACCGTGACTGCATCCTCAGCCGGAACCTGTCCCAACAAGCAAAACATTACGGTTGTCGTCAACTCCGTCATCACGCCCGCTTTCACGCAAAGTGATCCTTGTTCACCGCAAGTTGTTTTGACGGCAACACCGATAGGCAATTACATCTACAGATGGTACCTTGATGTTTCAGGAGTTCTTCAACCGACTGCCCTGGTTGGTCAGCAGACGGTGGTGACCACTTCCGGTACATATGCTATTGAGTTAACCGATCCGGTAAGTGGATGCAAGGTAACTTCGAGCCCTTCTCAGGCCGTCACCGTAAACGGAACCCTGACTGGTGGTATTACTGCAACGCAGGCCTGTGATGACAATCAACCTTTTACGCTTACCTCCACCACCAATTCAGTTGGGGTAACGTATTCGTGGACGCTGGATGGAACGACAATTGCCGGGGAAACATCGGCAACACTTTCAGGTACAAAAGCCGGCTTATATGAAGTTACCATTACCAAAACTCCTTGCAAAATTACCGCAGGTCTTCAAATCCTTAAGGCTCCGATACCGGTTGGCAAACTTCCTGATAGCTGGGTGATCTGCAATGACCCGGAAAACAATGATCCCAATACTGCCAAGGTAGATCTGGATCCAGGCGCATTTAGTCATTACAACTGGTTCAAAAATCAATTGACGGTCGGTGATACCCTGCGTGTATATACAGCAGACAGTGAAGGTCTCTACTCGGTGACACTTACCAATTCTTTCGGCTGCACGGCTCCGGATCAGACGATCGTCAAAAATGAATGTATTCCCAAACTCGTAGCGCCTACTGCCTTCAGGCCGTCCAGCAATCAGGGCTCGAACAAGGATTTTTATGTGTTTAGTTTCTTTATTAAGACAGAAGACTTCCAAATCTATATTTATAACCGATGGGGTGAAATGGTGTACCAATCCAGCGACCGGTATTTTAAATGGAATGGCAATTTCAATAATGCAGGACAGCCTTTGCCGGGAGGCACCTATGCTTACGTGATAAAATACGTGAGTTCCTTTGATCCGGGAAAAGGTTTGCAAGAGAAGCATGGCGGAGTAGTCCTGCTGAGATAGTCCCTCCTGGTAAGATGCCTTTCTTTTTTAGACCCGTTTAGCTAACTATGCAATTCTAACTATTACAATTATGAAAAAAGCCATTGGAATCGCTGTGATATCGGTGTTGTTTTCTGTCCCGTTTTCGGCTGGTCAGATTTTTAAAACTTCATTGACCCTCACGGTGCGCGATGAGCTGGGAAATACGGTTGAAGGCGCGTCGGTAAAACTTTTTGACACAGAAGATGATTATAATAAAGAAACAAATCAGTCTGCAGAAGCTACAACCAATGCCAAGGGCGTGGCTAAATTCAAAGGTATTAAACCCCTGGTCTATTTTGTGCTGGTCAAAAAAGGAGGTAAAGACAACGCTGGTGGCGGTGAAAAAATCGGCAAACTCGAAGAAGGAAAATTTAATAAATCAACGGTAATCATTCAATAGCCCTTCATAGAAAAAGCGCAATCGCTTACCATTCTTACTGCGTTACGGCCTTGAACCGCTCCCAACTTATTACAGAAATCAAGGCGCTGGATTCAAGATATCCGGATGAACAAGCGCTTCAGATTCCGTTTGCGGATTTACTCCAGCATCCCCGCGCTTATCACCGCGACCATCTTCCCGGCCACATCACTGGTTCGGGATGGATTGTGAACGAAAATTTTTCAAGTGTTCTCCTGGTGCTTCACGCCAAACTCAGTCGCTGGCTTCAGCCGGGTGGTCATGCCGATGGCGATGAAAATGTTTTAGCGGTGGCCTTGCGCGAAGCCGGGGAAGAAACCGGCATCAAAAAATTTAAGATACTCAGACCCTCTGTTTTTGATATCGATATCCACCCCATTCCGACGCGAAAAGATTTTTCGGAACACCTTCACTACGACGTGCGTTTTCTATTACAGGCTTCCGAGCAAGACCCACTCATCATCAGTGATGAGTCAAACGATTTGAAATGGTTTCCACTGGATGAAATTGAATCCCTTACTGGAAATGCGGGCTCGATCATGAGGATGGTGAGCAAAACACGTAACTTGTAAATCGGAGTTGAATCGGGTTGCCCATCGAAGTAACCGGTCAACGACAATAAAAATTTTGGATGGCTGAAATCGGAAAAGATATCGTCAAAGCAAAAATACTCCTGGAGGCCGGTGAACTCGTAGCCATTCCAACCGAGACCGTCTATGGTCTGGCCGGCAATGCGTTGAATTTGAAGGCTGTCGCCAGGATTTTTAAGGTTAAAGACCGACCCCATTTTGATCCCCTTATCGTTCACGTCTATTCTCTTGAACGCGCACTGGATTTTGTACAGCGTGTACCCGAAAAAGCGATCATCCTTGCCAAACAATTTTGGCCTGGACCGTTGACACTCGTTCTTCCGCGAAAGGATATTATTCCCGATCTGGTCACTTCAGGTTTGGATACTGTCGGCATCAGGAGTCCGGATCATCCACTCACCCGCGAGCTTCTTCGGCAGTTGGATCTTCCAATCGCTGCGCCCAGTGCAAACCCTTTTGGATATGTTAGTCCAACCCGACCCGAACATATAAACGAACAACTCGGCGACCAGATTCCATACATCCTGGATGGCGGACAATGTGGCATTGGAATTGAATCTACCATTCTTGGATTTGAGGAAAATCAAGTTTTGGTGTACAGGATGGGCGGTTTGAGCATCGAGAAAATTGAAGGTGCGATTGGCAAAGTCGTAATACGTAACGACACCGCAGCAAATCCGATCGCACCCGGACAATTGGCAAGCCATTATGCCCCACGAAAACGTCTGATCCTGGGGAATATTTCCGAACTACTAAAAGACTTCGGAACAAATGATGTTGGAATTCTTGCTTTCACCACTTTTTTTCCAGAAGTAGAAAAGAAAAATCAAATCGTTCTCTCCCCTGCCGCCAACCTGGAAGAGGCAGCCCGGAATCTTTTTTCCGGATTGCGCGAATTGGATAAACGGGATGTGAAAGTAATTTTAACTGAAGCGGTACCCGATTTCGGAATTGGAAAAGCCATCAATGACAGGTTGAGAAGAGCCGCAACAGGGGAATAATCTTTTGAGAAAATAAACAAATGATTATGGATGTCAAAAAGAAAATCCTCGTCCTCACCGGCGGAGGTGATTGTCCCGGCCTAAATGCGGTGATTCGCGGAATTGCTAAACGGGCCAGAAAAGAGAAAGACTGGGAAGTCTTTGGAAGCATCGAAGCATTTAACGGTGTACTCCATGAGCCCCAGGAAATTATCAAGTTGACAAGCAAGCTCACCGCCGGCATCCATGTCAGAGGGGGTACCATTCTTAAAACAACCAACAAAGCCAATCCGATTAAATTTCCAGTTATCCAACCCGATGGCACAACCCTATTTATCGACCGATCTGATGAGCTTATCAGAAAATTAAACGCACTCCAATTTGATGGCGTCATCAACATTGGCGGTGACGGATCTCAAAAAATATCAAAAGTCCTTTTTGAAAAAGGAATCCCCATAATCGGTGTACCCAAAACGATCGACAATGATCTCGCTGCAACGGACATGACCTTTGGATTCCAAACCGCCGTTCAAATTGCCACCGACAGTTTTGACAAACTTGTCACCACTGCGGAAAGCCACCATCGCGTGATGACCCTGGAGGTGATGGGCCGTGACGCAGGGTGGATTGCTTTGCATACCGCTATTGCGGGCGGGGCAGAAGTTTGCCTGATTCCAGAAATTCCATATGACATTGATAAGATTGTAAGAAGAATAAACCTCCGTTACAAAAAGGGCCGGGGTTTTGTCAACATTGTCATCGCCGAAGGAGCCAAGTCCAAGCACGGAACGATCACGGCTATGGCAGGCGAACAAGGATCAGAGCATGTGCGCCTCGGTGGCGTTGCCTATCAGCTCACCAAACAATTGAAAGATGCGGGGTGCAAAGCGGAAATCCGTGAGACTGTTTTGGGGCACGTGCAGCGCGGCGGCAGTCCTGTGGCCTTTGACCGTATCCTTGCACTTCGCTTTGGCATAAAAGCCTTTGAGTTAGTGAAAGCGAAAAAATTCGGGCGGATGGTAGCCCTCAAAAACAACTCGGTTACTTCTGTAACATTGGAGGAAGCCACGAAAGAAGCAGGCCTCGTGGATAGGCATTCAGAACTGGTCAAGGCCGCAAAGGCATTAGGGATTTCCTTTGGAGATTAATGTGGGCATGAGCTGTTATCTTCCTGACAATCGCTAACTCAAACGATTTCTAAAAAATAGTGAAAGCAATCGCGAATAAAATGTGGTTAGATCGCTAAATTCACACCCTGACAAAACAGAATTTTATTCATGAAGACACTCCATGACATCAATTTTCACGGCAAACGAGCGCTGATTCGGGTAGATTTCAATGTTCCACTGGACAAAAGTTTCGCCGTAACCGACGACAACCGTATTCGAGCTACGATTCCCACAATCAAAACAATTCTGGCTGAAGGGGGCAGTTGCATCTTGATGTCGCACCTGGGCAGGCCAAAAGACGGACCGGAAGAAAAATATTCACTCAAGCATACCATCAAGACAACAGAAGCCCTGTTGGGTTTGCCCGTGCAATTTGCCAATGATTGTATTGGTGAAGAAGCAAGAACCAAAGCCGCGGCCTTGAAACCAGGGGAAGTATTATTGTTGGAGAACCTCCGCTTTTATAAGGAAGAAGAAAAAGGGGATCTAGCTTTTGCTGAAAAATTATCGAAGCTGGGCGACGTCTACGTTAACGATGCGTTTGGCACCGCCCATCGCGCCCATGCATCAACCACCATTGTTGCGCAATTCTTTAAAGAAAAATGTGCCGGACTGGTGATGGACGCTGAATTGATCAACGCCAGAAAAGTATTGGAAAATGCTGCGAAGCCCTTTACGGCAATCATGGGCGGAGCAAAAATATCGGATAAGATTCTGATCATCGAGCGACTGATGGACAAAGTAAATCACCTTATTATCGGCGGCGGAATGTCATACACGTTCTTTAAAGCCATGGGAGGAAATGTGGGCAAGTCGCTGGTCGAGGAGGACAAATTGGATCTTGCAAAAGAACTGATCCAAAAAGCAAAGGCCAAGGGTGTGGAGTTGCATCTGCCCATCGATTCGGTGATCGCTGATAAATTTGACGCCAACGCCAATACAGAAATATCCAACAACAATTCAATCAAGGAAGGCTGGATGGGATTGGACATCGGACCGCAGGCAAGAGTCGTATTTTCCAAAGTCATCGAAGAATCCAAAACCATTCTCTGGAATGGACCAATGGGTGTATTTGAAATGAAGAAATTTGAGGAAGGCACAAAAGCGGTAGCAGAGGCCATCGTGCGTGCCACGGCAAATGGCGCATTTTCTCTTATTGGCGGAGGTGATTCTGCAGCCGCTGTCGCGCAGTTGGGATTCAGCGGCAAGGTCAGTTATGTCTCAACAGGCGGTGGGGCGCTGCTGGAATATTTTGAAGGAAAAGTTCTTCCGGGGGTGAAGGCGTTGGAATGAGGTAATTCGATAATCTGCTCATTGGCAAACTGCTCTACACAACGATCAAAAGCTCGTGCAGGAAATATTCGGCGATTGCTGCATTTGAATTTGCCAAGAGGGGCGCCCTGTTTATAGAGAAGTTCAAATAGAATCCTTAGGCTCCAGAGGAGCCCCTAAGTCATCAAGCATCGTCCAATTAAGAAAGTCAGCTGATTTCAGCATTCACCGTTATCAAAACAAAATCAACTTGCAAGCAAACTAAGAGTGGCTTCTTAGGAGGCTCCTCAGGAGCCTGAGCACTCGGTTCAGAATCTTACTATAAACAGGGCGCCCTTCCTGGGCGATTTCAAGAAGCTCAATCCCATCATCGAATTGCCGTATATTCGATATCTGACTAATATCGGGGATGGAATGATGTGATGATTCCAATACTCGATAACTATTTGAGTAAATTGATAATTGCTCAAAATACGGATTCTAAACGAGAATCAGTACCCAAAACTCATCATAACGAATCACAGCCCGGTCCACTAACTCGCGGACTACTTCGAGAAAGAGTTCATGATCATCGGGGGCAACGGATTCTTCCAGCGCTTCGACCGTAAGAGGTTTTTGCTTTAGCAGGTACCGGATTTGCTGCTCATAGTCCAGCAACACAGATCGGTTTTCTTTTTTCATTTTCTCTATGCAAACATCACAAATTCCGCAGGTCACGTCCGTAATCTCATCAAAATATTCCTGAATGATTTGCATACGGCAGCGATGGTGCTGCTCTACGTAGCCAATCATGGCTTCCATTTTCGCGAAATTCAATTTTCTTCGCTCCTCCATTTTCGCCTTGTCTACAGGAAGATGTTCCGCATCCTGTCGCGAAAGTACAAAGGTGATCTGGGGACTCTCTGACGCGGGGACATAATTTATCAGTAGTAGTTTACTCAACTTTTGAAAGGCTGATTTTACTTCTTTGTCTGTCCATTTTACAGCCCTGGCCACCTGGGTTTCGGACACGGGCATAAAATCAGAAAATAATTCGCCTCCGTAAAGTCTCAGGAGGGTTTTAACAAACGGGTCAAATTTTACGTTGGCGACCTGAAATTCATATAACCTCTTCTTGTCCACAGCAAAATGCAGACGCGAAGGGCGATGGAAACTGTCGCTCAACTGGATCAGCCCTTCTTCTTCCATTTTTTTTAACGCAGCAAAGACAGCAGTGGTTCTCAAAGTGAATCGCATGCAAAAGTCTTCTAAATCGAAATCATAGCTTTCGCCCTGGCTGCTGCCAACAGCCAATTGGTAATAGTTCGCAAGACCCTGGTACACTTTTTTTAAATAGTCCGGACCAGGCTGTGATTGCTCTACTTTGCTACGCAGGGACGACACATCAACCGAATGAAAAATAACCACTGCAAAAGATCTTTCTCCATCGCGTCCTCCCCTTCCCGCTTCCTGATAATAGGATTCCAGGTTCTCCGGAAGGTCCATGTGAATGACGGTGCGCACATCCGATTTATTGATCCCCATCCCAAAAGCATTAGTAGCCACCATCACCCTCACTCCGTTGTCAAGCCATTGCGTTTGGCGCACATGACGCTCCTGATGATGTAGTCCGGCATGATAGAAGGTCGCAGAAATCTCCTGCCGGGTTAGAAACCGGGCAATATCCCGTGTTGCTTTGCGCGACCGCACATATACAATTGCCGATCCCTTCACTTTTCTCAGCACTTCGAGCAGTTTTTTTTCCTTGCTCTCGGTTTCGCGAACAACAAAAGAAAGATTATCGCGTGCAAAACTCTTCTGAAAGACTGCGCTGTCTTTTTTGAATTGGAGTTTGTCGATAATATCGTGTTTCACCTGACGGGTTGCCGAGGCCGTCAGCGCAATAAAGGGAACGTCTTGCTTTATTTCGCGCAATTCAGCAATCTGTAAGTATGGCGGACGAAAGTCATAACCCCATTGCGAAATACAATGCGCTTCGTCAATCGCCACAAGGCACACTTTCATTTTTTTTACCCTTTCTCTGAATAACTCGGTCTGGAGTCTTTCCGGTGAGAGGTATAAAAATTTTTCAGTTCCGTAAATGCAATTGTCCAGGGCAATATCAATCTCCTCACGGGTTAGTCCAGAGTGTACTGCAATGGCTTTTATTCCTTTACTTTTCAATTGCTGGACCTGATCCTGCATGAGGGCAATTAAGGGCGTAATGACCAGGCATAGCCCTTCCATCATCAGCGTCGGAATCTGAAAGCAAACCGATTTTCCGCCACCTGTGGGCAAGAGCGCAAGGGTATCGTGACCTGACAAAACCGATTGGATGATCTCAGCCTGCGGAATGCGGAAATGATCGTGCCCCCAATATCGCTTGAGTACTTCTTCGGCTGTTGCCATAACTCCAAAGTAAAAGAAAAAAGCGACTCAATCCGTTTCTTGCACTGTTTCCTGATGACCGAAATAGTATCCACCGTGCTGACAGCATTATTCCAGCGACGTCTGCATGAGTTTTATTCCTGTTTCTCCCAGATGTATTTTGAGGATTTGCTTGTAATGGGCGGTGTTAGTGTATCCGCCATTGGCCTTGAAAAACTCCTCTATAACCGGGGCCCAATCACTGTCCAGCGGCATCGCCAATCCAAACTGCTCGGCTAATTTGTCGCTGGCTGGATGTCGTTTTATTGCCATTCCATCCTTGACGGCATGCAGATAAAAAACGAGATCAACGTAAGCAAAACTATTGGGATCTGAGGTAACCCGATCCAGCGTTTCCAGTGTTGATGCCGTGTAAATAATTTTCATTCCCCGAAAATATTTTTGTTTGATCTCCTGCATGCGAAAATCACTCAATGCTCCTTGGACAGTGTAAGCGTTGAGTTTGGTAAAATGCCTTGAAAGGTCTTCCAGTCGTGTGATCATCGGAACCGTGCTATGGGATACCAGGATGGCAAAATTG
This sequence comes from Bacteroidia bacterium, assembly GCA_043785125.1. Classification (GTDB taxonomy): domain Bacteria; phylum Bacteroidota; class Bacteroidia; order Cytophagales; family Cyclobacteriaceae; genus ELB16-189. The sequence continues at coordinate 3,479 of JAYVXP010000175.1, read as the reverse complement.
GAGATAAACGGCGGGCTAAACTTTACTTCCTTTTTTCGCCCTTCGGTGATGGTGATGTTTCCCATCCCAAAAACGCCTCCGCTGGAATTTCTCACTTTGTTATACATCCCCATAAAATCGGCTCCTTCCCCTGCCCATTTTACTTCCAGTTTGATATCTTTTGTCTTGCCGATATACGCAATAAAATCATTCATGATGTCGACACAAATTCCCGAAAGCCTGCCTGAGGCAGGGTGATAGACAAATGATGGCGTTTCAACATAAGCAAGGGTGATGGTTCCCTGCTTGGTTAGATTAACCTGCTCCCATGAATCACCGCTGTAGGATTGTGCACCCACTTCAAAAGAAAAAAACATCCCTAACAGCAACCCTAAACTCCAACTCCTCATATTCCCCTTTTAAAGCGGTCGCGAAGATGTATAAAGAAAATGGCAGATTGCTTGGATAGGTAATAAGTGCGTGATATTTTATGAGAGATTCAAGAATTCTACCAGCTCGGGTCCTTTTTGTCGAGAAAAGCCTGCACTCCTTTTTTGCAATCCTCCGCGGATCGGGCGCGGGCGTTGATCGTCGCGGCGTATTCCAAGGCTTCATTCAATGGCAATTCCTGCACCTCCGCAATCATTTTCTTTGTCAGCTCCATGGACAGGGTGGAATTATTCCTTATAAGTCTATTTGCAAAATCAAGAACAGCAGTCTCCAGCGCATCAGGCTCTACAACATAGTTAACCAGGCCAAACCCCAGAGCCCTGTCGCCGGTCATGATCTCACCGCTGAGCAAAAGTTGTTTCGCCTTCTGCTCGCCCACCTTCCGAATCAGAAAAACCATGACGATGGCGGGCACAAAACCAATCTTCACCTCGGTGTAGCCGAACTTCGCTTCCGGTACAGTAAAGGCAAAATCACATACCGCTGCCAGCCCACAACCGCCAGCAAGGGCATGACCCTGCACCTGCGCGACGACTACCTTATTAAATCTATAAATTTGAAGAAAGAGGTCCTTCAAATGCCTGGAATCCAGAAGATTCTCCTCAAATGATAAGTCCTGCATCTTTTGTAAAAAACCAAGATCTGCCCCAGCGCAAAAAGCTTCCCCTGTAGACTTGAGAACTACGACTTTAACCGCATTATCAGATTCCGCAAGGGTAAAAGCGGCTTTTAATTCACTCACCAACTCAAAACTCAACGCATTCCTTTTCTCAGGGCGATTGAGCGTGATAAAGCCAATACGGCCGGTGACGGAATAGTTTACAAACTTCATAGCTTTCGGGTTACAACAAAGGCGCCTTGATTTACCACCGAATAAACGTCAATTTTTTTTATTAAACCTTCTTTTAACAACCTGGCCGTGTACGATTTTGAATTACTGCCATCCAGAATTACTTGTTTGAATTTGATTTTACTCATTATGCTTTCCAGGCTTCGCACGGCGTCCTTTCCAATGATAAGATAATCGGTCACGACGTTGATGGGAAGATCATAATTGTTTTGATTTATCCAAAGTACCGTGCTCTTTTTATAACGCAAAAACCGAAAGCCGGCAAAAGTGCTAAAAGAAAAGGCATCCTTGTCATTGACATGTGTTTTATCAACACCTGAAAGTATTCGATTTGGCCGAACATGAAACCGCAGGAGATCTGGGTTTGCAATCAATGAAGTGTCAATGTAGCCATAAGAATGCCAACGCTCAATCCATTCAATGGCTCCGTGCCCTGGAATGTGGTAGACTATAAATTGTTCCTGGTTCATCTCCTGTATCACGCGATTCCATTGCAGAGAACTAAACGAGCAAACCAACAATAAGGCAACAACTGCATAGTAAAATTTCTTTCGCTCAAATAATAAAACAAAAGAAACTATCAACGCCATCAATAACCAGCACTGGGTTGCAGTAATTTGTACTCCTTCGATCAAACTGAATGGCAATCCTTCTATAAAAAAGACAATTCCATTTAGCATCGCAATCAGGAATTGCAAGACAAGTCCTACAAAGCCTGCGATCAACGGCAATGTCCCCACCGCCAGCAGTAAAATTCCCATTACCAGAACCAGGGATGAGAGGGGTATGACGATCAAATTGGAGATCAGAAAATATACCGGAAACTGGTGGAAGTAATATAAACCCAGGGCAAACGTCACCCCTTGTGCGGCCAGCGATACACAGGTTATTTGCCAAATTTTGTCCCCTAACCAGGATGATGGCTCCCAGAGATCAAACAAAGGTCGTTGCAGGTAAACAATCCCCATTACAGCCAGATAGGAAAGCTGAAACCCAACGGACATAATAAGGTGTGGATCATAGATTAACAAAAGGAACGCCGAGGCAGCGAGTGTGTTGTAAATATTCGTTTGCCTGCCAAATGGCCTGGCGATTACAATAAACGAAAACATGGTGACCGACCTAAGTACCGATGGGGATAAACCGGTGACAAAAGCATAAATCCACAGGCAAATCAGGCTCAGGATTGCAATTACCCATCGACTCCAGGGTCGACTGCTCAGCGGCTTTAATAACAAAAGAATGATCCCATAAATAATGCCCACATGCAGACCTGATACAGACAGAATATGCATCGCACCGCTTGCCGCGTATGCGCCCTGAAGGTCATTGTCCAATCCATCCGTAACGCCCAGAACCAAGGCCTTTGTAATCGCTTGTTCGCGGGCGCCAGAAACAAATTTCTCAATTTTTGAAGCCGCCCACGAGCGCATCTGTTGTGAATAAGACAAGATTCCAGAATGATCCGCATGATGAATCAACCTGATTTCATTCTGGCGCACAAACTGCTGATGAGAAATATTTTTATACAAGAGAAATTTTGGGAAATCAAATTCACCTGGATTAGCCGGAGGGGGTACCTTCAACAGCGGACCCCTAATCAGGACTTCATCATCATAATTCAAGGCAAATGGTTTTGAACTCCGCTCAACATAGACAATTCCTTTGCCGGTTACATTTAACCATGTGTCACCCGTCCTGATACGCATTATTTCAATCTCCATTCTTAGCGAACGGGCTCTTATTTCGGGCATTCCGGTTATTTTGCCCAAATAGTAGTTAATGGGTCCTATTCTGCGGGAAAGGTGATCAGCATTATTGGAATCCGAGTGATTTACTAAATTCAAATAACCCGTGAGGAATATGGAAATTAATCCAATAAATCCAGAAACAAGTATCAGTGATGAATTCCGCTTAAGAATAAAAAAGGAGGTGAAATAACTGACGGCGAGACCAGCAGATAACAAAAGCGCTTGTTGGGGCGGAATAATGCCAGGCCAGTAAATTCCAAAAAGAATTCCCCCGATAAAAAAGGCGGCAATCCTTACCATGGCATAGGGTACCCATTTCAGCATGGTTGAAGGTAGGGAGGAATTACGATGAGTGAATGGAGACTTTCAATTTGGAAGGGCCCATTTCGCAAACTATCTGGAAAACCAGACAGATGGACCCATCACCGCTCTTTTTCCGTGCTGGACTC
>JAYVXP010000174.1:0-14265 GCA_043785125.1 Bacteroidia bacterium | reverse complement strand
CGAAAATGAGTTTTGGATCAGCCACCGTCCCGGTAGAACATCCAGTCGAGACTTCAAATATTCCAAGGACCTTGTTTGCCCTGTTGAGCAACAGCACTTTGAATTGCTCCACGAATTCAATTTTGGAGCCATCCCAATTCTCTAGGAGTACATTGTAGGCATCTCTCGAGCCTGTGATCTTTGGACGTAATGACGGTTTGACGTCCGACTTGTACGTGAGCTGGATCTCCGCTACCTGGTACTGTCGGTTTTCATTTGTGTTTTCCATAATCGTTTGAATTAATTATGGTGCACACACTGGCTCCGGCTGGAATTTGCGCAAGGAGGAACGGAATAAATGGGGGGTTCCTGCCTGCGCCGAAAATGGGCTTCGGCAGGCAGGCCTGGAAGGAGGCACGACTGAAAGGGGGAAACCGTTTATGCCGGAAATTCCTTGTCAGCATATTCCGGCCTGAGCCTAAATTTGCTGAGGAATTAATGAGAGAGAATGTAATCCTGGAAATGATATTGCAATGGCTAGTGATTTCAAATGATGACACTCACACATTGACTGCGATACCGCAAGTCCGAAAAATTGAAGCAGGATTCATTTATGGCTAGTGAAGTGGATGACATCTCAAAAGTGGGTATTCAGATTGACCAGCCCTTTCTACGTTTTTTCCTTTTCAATCGCAATGCGGACTCAGGAGACGTGTAGTCAAGTTCCTTCGCGGATGTGATATCTTTTAAAAGTTTATCCAATTCGAGCTCTCCGTTAGAACCATCGTCTTTCGGAAGCGGGTTGATCATTTTACGATTGCCAAGACCTGTTTCCGGCTCAAGCTTAAGCGATCTTGTTCGATCATTTGCCTGTTGAACTACGGTGCGATCTCGTTCCTGTTCATAGTCTATCATGTTTTCAATCGTGGTCCATTTAAAATCGCTTCCAAGTTTGCTCCCCGTGACCAGAAAGCCATCATAACCGTAGGAGACTCCGCTTACATAGCCTGTCGATGCCTGATTGAAAAGCAGATTAATGCCCTTGCTTTCTAGTGCACTAATGAATTCCTGAGTGGGCATTCCGGGATTCTCTTCAAGGGTTTTCTTGATTGTAGCCTGCAGCCATATCTTTACCGAAGGTTCATTCGTCCGTTTCATCATCTCCATTTCACTCTTGGTCACGGCTCTTTCTCTGGCTTGCCGGCTGGAAATAACTTCTGCCAGATTGTATTTCTTTTCCAGCCGCCGGAGAACTTCCTCACACCGGGCAAAGTCATTGCTGTCGCTTAACACTTTTCCATCATACCCGATCCGATTCACCAGAATATGAAGGTGGGGATGGTTCGCGTCGTGATGACGGAACATGATATACTGGTGCTGCGTGAAACCGCTGTCCCGGAGATAATCCTGACCGATCTGGATCATGGTCGCGCTTGTCAAATTTTCCATCGGGGGGAAATTGATCGACGTATGATAGAAGAACTTTTGAAGATTCGGGCGCAAGACCTTGACCAGTTGAATCTCCTTCAAAATGCTTTTTTCAGAGACCTCTACGAACGAATGATCTAAGACCTCGGCCACATTTTTTGCGACTTTCTCCAAATTATACCGCAAGGCTCCGCGGAAGCCTTTACCCTTGATCATGTTGGCCGTCATGGACAATGGCTTTAAGAATCTTTTTCAAAAGCACGATCAATTGAAGTTGAAGGTCCTGAAGTTCCTTCGGGAAATCGCCCTGGTTAAGCTTGTGGGTAGCCTGATTCAGGTTCACTCCAATCCTTTTCAGTTCTTGATAAATAGAAGCATCCAAGGGCGACGTCCTGACGGGTGGGTTTTTCCCTGTAAATACCTTCTGCCTTATCCAGCTAGCTGGACTTATTCCGCTGGCTGTAGCATAATTATTAACCCTGTTATTCTCCTCGGTTGTGAGCCTTATATTCACCTGCACAACTCTTTTATCCTTTTCATCAATTTTTGGTCTGCTCATAATTGTAAAATCGAACGAAGTGATCAATGTTGTTTAAGAAATCTGTTGGCAAGCAGGTTGGAGCGTAGCGGAAACATTGCTTGCTCCGAACTTGAAAGGGTCTACCGGGATCTGAACTTAGCTGCCACTTACGTGACCTTATTTGACCCTGATTGAACATCCTTACCTACCTTGAACTCGCCTGGCCTTAATTGCCTGTCTTCGATCTCATGGGCATCCTTGAATTCCCGTTTTCGAGTAGTCAATCCTCCAGGCTTCCCGGCAACACTCTTTTTGAATCTTGCGACCGCTCTTGCCAGGCTGAAATAACGAAGTTGAACGCTTGTCCCCGGCTCTTTCTCTAGGTCTTCCTTTATGTAGTCCAGAACCATCTTTACAGACATCGATGTAACCTCCTCAGGATACATATTCACCAGTAATGTGTAGGCGCCTCGCCTTCTCTGTTTTAAGAACCTGATGACGTGTTTCTTTTCCATTCAAGATGTTATTTGAGGTCCTTGCCCAGGTACACCCGAACAGTTTTTGCATTTAGTGTTTTGAACTCTTTAAAATCTTGAGTCGCGTTTCCACCGGCAGATGTGAAATCGATATAGTAGTAACCTTCATTGTCCTTTCTCTCGTGTTTAAGCAATTCGTTCGCTTTACTGGAAGCCGAAAGGATGGTCTTTGCCTTTTCAACGTCAATGCCCATTGACCGATACCAGGTGGCTACTCCTATCGACATTAAAAAGAGCAAGCCGGCTAAGAGCCACCTGAGAGTTATACCCATTTGAAATTTCCATGCTGCTCCATCGGAATAAAACTTGAATTCTGTAGGGTTTATTCTGGAGGCAACTTCCTGGATCAGTGATGCGATCGCTTTATTGTTCTGATTATTCAGTTGCATTTCCTTATGAATAATATAGAGCACCGGAATTTCGGGATTGTCGGGTGTGAATTGAAACCCGTACTCCTTAAGAAGGAGGGCGCAATAAGAACGCAAGTCCTTTTCTTCCTGATCGGTCATTGCCATGACTTATAGATTTAGTTCGTCAATCGGCTTTCTAAAATAGATGGCCGCGAAGGGGCTTAGCCCTGATGTCCCTTTTCCATCTTTCAACACGTTCTCAACGGTTCTCATAGCGATTTCACCCTTGTCTTTCACCAGGTCAAAGTTGATTAGGGTGAGTTTGTTCTCACCGACATAATCAAGCAGAACGGTCCTCTGCTCTGCGGAACACGGATAGAAGCCATTCATGGCAACGGTGATTTCCAAAAACCCTTTTGTGGATTCGACCAGTTCATCTAAGTATTCCATGGTGGCTTTGAAGATATTCCCGCCACCCACTACGCAAACTAGTTGCAGTTGAATATCACTTTTGGCGAGTATTTCCATGATCACCTCTACTCCATTCATTGAAAAGTATTTGGGCAATTGCTCTGCTACACTTGCTCCGAGGTCTGCGATGAATAATTCCCTGGGTGCTTCGATGACACTTTCAAAGAGGCCATTGAAAGCGCCTCTATCGATTCGTTTTGTCGTTGGATCAAGAAATGAAACTCTGATAGGCTTGCGATAGGCAAGTTGTTTCACGGAAGTTGTGGTGGCATCATCAAGATCGAGTATTACCGCTTCTTTATATTTCTCCGCGAGCATGAATGCCAATACTGATTTACCGGAGCCTCCTTTTGCTTGGGTAATAAAATGGATTTTCTTCTTCATGACGGTTGTCTTTAAATGCCATCAAGGGTAAATTTCTTCCCGGCAAAATGGACGTTGCGCTTATGTGCCTCGAGCATCTTTTCGAGGTCCTCGTAGTCGTAGAAAATGACCCCGCCAATTTTGGTATAGGGCAGAGTTCCGTTTACCCGAAGGTGCGCGAGCGTCCCAGGAGAGAGCGTGAGCATTCTCATAACCTGGTGGGACTTCAGCCACTTGCGGGTGGGCGTTGTTTGTTTTTGAGATACGATTTTCTCGATCTCAATGAGGAGTTCCTGCTTGAAACTTTGCAGGTCCTCCGGGGTTAAAATGTTTACTGGCATAATTGATAATTGTTTATGGTTCAAAGGAAAAAACTGGAGCAATTCGAAAACAGCCACAGGGGCCACAGGGCCCCCCTTAAGTGGCTGATAATCAGAAGGGAAAAATTGAAAAAAATCTTGGGGTGAATGTGTGCTGCCATTGGAACTGATTATGGCGCAAAGGAAAAAGAGGGGGCTATATGAAAACAGTTGCAGGGGTTGCAGGACCCCCCGTAACTGATTGAGAATCAGAAGGAAAAAATTTGGAAAAATCCTGGGGGGGATGTGTAACGCCATAATTGAGAATGATTATGGCGCAAAGGAAAAAGGAGGGGCTATGCGAAAACAGTAACAGGGGTACTGTTACCCCCCCTAAGTGGCTGTAAATCAGAGAGAAATAATTTTAAGCGTGTAGCGACACCATGTTTTTGATAGCGCCAGGGCACATGAAAGGGTTACAAAGGGTTACAGTTTTTAGGAGCACAAATGATCCATTAGCACTTAAAATAGCTCGAGCATCGGGGTCGTTTGCCAACTGGGAGCGTTACAATACTAATGCCCATTTGTGATTTTCTCATTTTAGGTTTTCCCTTGCCTTCTCGGCCCATTCGTCCTGCACCTTCTGAAAGTCTTGTAGGAATTTTTCATTTTGAAAAAGCTTGTTAACGAACTGTCGGGCAAATATCCTCGCCGACTCAGAATCGCTGGGGTAATGCACACCAATTATCTCACGTGAATGAGCCATGTCATATGCGTCTTTGATAAAAAAGTCGGTGAATTCGGGGGCCAGCTCCTGGTAAATGAAAGCATTGATGTAAGAGTTGGAGGCATGTCCGCTGGGGTATGCAGCCCAATCGGTCACTTCCAGATTCTTTATTCTTGGATCAATTACAACCGGGCGAATCCTCGCGTATTTGAATTTCAATGACCAGATAAAATAGCTTGCGTCTTGCCAGACTCTTGCCATAAAATCGGCCGTGACGGGAAGGGTTTCGGGATTGAACCATGAGCCGATTGAACGGCCAATGTGAAAGAGATTTCTTCTGTAACGATTGTAGGTCGAATCAGTCGGCTCTACACGTAGATTGTAATAGATGTTTGCCATATAAAGACTTGATCGTACGTCTTCTGCGGTTCTGTTTTTTTGCAAGGCGAGAAGGTAATTTATCTCCGCTCGGGTCTGAGGCGAGCTATTTGCCGGTACTTCGGGAATTTTGAAATCATCCGCCGTCACCTTTTGCAAGTAGAATGGCTTGAGGCTCATCCTCCGTTCAATAGTTTCTTTGTCGCTAAAAAATGTCTGCTTATCAATTTCCTCGGCAGGTGATTTTGCCTTGGGGTCAATGACCATTAGCTGTTTGTAGTGGCCCCTGACTGGAGTGAGCTCGCGTACCTTATTTTTTTGCGCTTGAGCAGCTATTGAAACTGAAATGAGGAACGCAGTAAGCAAAAAGATGATCTTTCTCATAGTAGCAATTTATATCATCATTAAGACGGGGAAAGCCTGAAAAAGACGCAAGGCAGAACTTGCGTCTTTCTGCTGTATTGTACGTCAACAGTAGGAAGCGATTAAAGTAGTCGCAGTTTTGATTGTCAAACTAAAAAATAAAAATCATGAAAGATCAAAGAGATCCCGGCAGCTGTTGCGATGGCGATTGCTGTGGTGGCATCCAGACAGGGTGTTGCTAAATTAAACAGGTAAGGGCAGGCGTTCCTAAACCTGCCTTTGCCTTTTTTGAATATTAAATGTCTTGTTCAGGTGAGGGGCAATTGCATGGAACCCGGTTCTCACAAACGATCACATTCCCGTAGGTATCTGTTTTGATCAGATAGGCCTCTTCCATTTTTTCCTTTAACATTTGCCTCGCCCTTTGTACGCGTGACTTTGCGCCTGAATAAGAAATGTTAAGCCTGCCCGCAAGATCAGTCTGCGAAAGGTTTTCAATTTCGGCTAGTTCCAATGCTTCCCGATATTTACCAGGGAGTGTAACAAGCATATCACCCAGGCATGAGGCTACACAATGATTGAGCACTTGCCTGTCACTTTCCCAATCGAGATCTGTAAGTTCTATCGTTTTGGATTTTGCGCGGAAATAATCCGTGATGGCATTGCGTGTGATCTGGTATATCCAGCCAGTCAGCTTTTCTGAATCTTTTAACTGTCCAAGCCTGGTATGAACTTTTACAAGCACATCCTGAACGATATCTTCAGCCAGGGCTTTGTCTTTTACCCTGCGGTAAACAAAGCTTTTCAATTCCTTCTGGGTTCGACTCCAAGCAATTTCCATAGCAAAATCAGATTTAATGATTAAAGCCTCCAGGCCTTGTTCGTTTCCGCCGTGTCATAGCGAAGGATTATGGCCGGTAATAGTTTTTCTTCAGGTAAGTATGGAATCCCATAGGTTCGTTTTGACAGCTTCTCTTCAATATTCCTTATTATCTCTATCTCCGCTGAGGCTCTTTTTCTCAATAACGGGTCTGTCAAATTCTTTAAAGCTGAAAGACATTGGTTGATTACCCATGCATACGGAACTATGCCAGCCCTCTTCAGATCATCTTGAAGACTTTCTGCTTCTCTCATGGGGGTAGTTTCAGGCAATGCAATCAATAATATTTTTGCAAAACTTGCATCTTGCAAAAACATGTAAGGCGTTTTAAGTTTTGAGGACTGAGAGCTTGCCTTTTTTAGAATTTCCTTATGGTAGGCACCTGTCGTATCAAGCAGGAGTAGTGTATGCCCGGTGGGCGCAGTATCCATGACAACAAACTGTCGTTTTGCTTTGTAGATAGCGCTGGAAAAAGCGTGAAATACTGCTACCTCCTCCGTACAAGGAGATTTAAGGTCTTCAAGTAAAAGTTTTTTGCCTTCATCATCCAGCGTTGAACCCTTTTGTTCAACTATTTTATCCACATAACGCTTGGTTTCAACTTTAGGATCAATCCTTTCTACCGTTAATGTTTTCGGCAATTCCTCCAATTGGTTTATGAAATCCTTGATATGCGCTGCCGGGTCAGTGGTTGTCAGAAGAACTTCGTGGCCTCGATTAGCAAGCATCGCGGCAATGGAGGCGGCCACAATAGTTTTTCCAACTCCTCCTTTTCCCATTGTCATGATTAATCCGCTGGTGCCGTTTCCCTCCAAGGCATCTACCAATTCAGATAAATCTCCAAGGGGATGGGCAAATTCACTTTTACTGGAAATTTCGTTGTCAACAATTGCTCTCTGCAAATCTTTATTCAGCAAAGACCTTAGTTTCTCCAGTCCCAATATGTTGTATGGCAGCAACGGATAGTTCAAAGTCTCTAAGCTTTTTAAAGCTTCTGGCATTTCGCTCAATTCCTTTTGAGCAATTTGTTCCATTTTCAGTGCAACGGGGTCACTTTTGTCGATAGCATTGAATACGCCGTTGACCAATAGCTTTTGATTGGCTAAACCCAATTCTCTCAACTCCAAACTTGTCCTGGCGGCTTCCTTCAGAGAGGATGTTTCGGCACGCGTTACAAGGTAAAAAGTAGTTTTTGCGGCATCCCTTAAACTGCCAATAACTTTTTTGTATCGCTCTTTGCTGCTTTTCAATGCCGAAGAAGGTCCGATGCACGATGCTCCCTTTGGGTTATCGGCCAAAAACGTATCCCAGGCGGCGGGCAATTCTAATAGACGGATTGTGTGACCCGTAGGGGCTGTGTCAAATATGATCACGTCATAAATCTCCGGATTGCCCTCTCCGGTAATAAAACGGGAGAACTCATCGAATGAAGCTATCTCTGTCGTACAGGCTCCTGATAATTGTTCATTCACTTTTCTGATTTCTTCGGGAGAAGCAACCCCTTTGAGTGGGTCTGTCACTCTCTGCCGGTATTCTTCGGCTGAAATTTCAGGGTTGATTTTAATTGTAAATAGAGTGTTCAGGGTTTTATGCGGAGTAATTTCATTCTTTACAGGACTTCCCAAAACATCTTCCAAATTGGAGGCAGGGTCTGTGCTGATCAAAAGAACTCTTTTTCCTTCATCAGCAAGTTTTACCGCAGTTGCGCAAGCAAGTGATGTTTTACCAACCCCACCTTTGCCAGTGAAGAACAGAAACTTAGTAGAAGAATTTTTCATCCGTTCATATTTATACGCCCTAGCCTCCATTTATCACATTCAATAGTAAAGATACAACTCCCTTCAATTGGGATCCGGCACACAACTAAATTACGATCAAATTGATTCATTGAGGAATTCATTAAATAAGCTGTGAATCATCAAATCTAGAATTACCTTCTTTGGGGGTTCTAAAAAATATTGCTCGGGAGATTTCATGATGCTTTCTTCGGTCCGTCGCACAAGATCCTCCCAATCAACCTGACTTAACTGAAATCTCTTATGCTTAAGCATTTCAAAAATCGGCCTTATTTGGTTTCTGTGTTTGTGACTTATATCATCAGGCGAATCCACTTTGCTTAGTTGTTGGACTTGATGTCGCTACTTATGAACCGCCATACAACGACTGCCAGAATTGCGCCAACTATTGGAGCTGCCAGGTAAATCCAAAGGTGCTCAGGGTGCCCTGACACTATGGCGGGGGCCAGAGAACGCGCCGGATTCATGGACGCCCCGCAGATAGGTCCGGCGAACATGGCTTCTAATAATACTGTGCTTCCGATTGCCAGTCCCGCAAACATGCCCTGCTCTTTAGACCCCGTGGCGACCTGAATAATTACCAGCATGAGAAAGAAGGTTAGCACTAGCTCCAAAATAAAAGATTGCATTTCCAATCCTGTTGGTTGTGTAGTCCCCAGAAGGTCATTTGCTGGAAAAAGAAAGTGGAGTAAAAAGCTTGCCAGGAAAGCACCGGCAATCTGACTTAATAAATAGGGAGCAACTTCCTTCAAGGGAAAACGCTTTGCTGCGGCAAAAGCAATCGTAACTGCGGGATTCAAATGAGCGCCTGACACAGGACCAAGTGCGTAGATCATAACCATTACAATCAGTCCAAAGGTAAAGGCAACACCGGGGTGACTGACTACTCCCGCTGCTTCCTGATTGACGATAATGGCACCTGTTCCGCAGAAGACCAGCGCGAATGTCCCAAGGATTTCTGCTACGTATTTTTTCATGTTTTATTTATTTTTCCTGAAGTCAAGGTGAGTGATCCAGGTAAGTTGTAAGTAATAGAAGTTCAGAAGGTCTCTTGCGCTATTGTTGACCCAAAAAATATACAGTGGTCCGGCCTCCCAGGAACCTACTGATTTGGTTTTGAAGCCAATTCCGGCATAAGCCCAATTCTCCGCATAGATGGCGACCGGATTTTTATATGTGTTAAAAAACATTTCATTGTAGGCACTAAAGTAGAATGTATTGCTGTCGTGGCTTAGCGGAAAAGTCACCCCCAATAGATAGCGAATCCGAGAGGTGAAAGGCCGTTCAAGGGTTACTCTATCCTGAATAAATCGTCCATCAAAACGCAAGCGATTCCTGAACTGAAACTTTTTCATTTGAGACCTCAATGTCGCCTGGAGGTAAAAACGGTTTTCATTTCGGTAATTATCTTTATCAACAGGATGCTGTCGTTCATAGACATAGCTCCCGGTTAGCGAGAAGGCCTTGGTGAGGCGGTAGGAAATGGCCTGTTCGGAATAGAATATAAAATAGCCCGGATTATCTGCTTTGCCATTGACCTTGTCGTTCACAAGATTGAAAGCATTGAAGTAATAAAGGCTATAGCTCCATTTATCCGAAAGCCTACCGCTATGATCAATCGTTGGGAACAAGCCGTAATGATTTATATTTTGGGCGCTCACCTGCATAGAGACAAATGTTAGAAGGACGATGTAAACGTTTTTCAACTTTATACCTTTATGAAGTTGAATTAGTTGCCAGTTACCTTTTTGTACTCCGAGGCGGTTTGCAGAGCCTTCATTTCGCTGATGTCTGCGATTTTAATAACAAGCATCCAGCCTTCTTCAAAAGGGGAGTTAGTTATCAATAAGGGCTCATCCTTAAGTCTTGGATTAATCTCAAGCACTTCTCCTGATACCGGCATAAACAGATCGCTCACTGTTTTGATTGCCTCTACGGAACCAAACACTTCATTTCGCTTAAATGACTGGCCGATTCGTGGCAGGTCAACATACACGATCTCACCTAACTCGCTTTGAGCGAAGTCTGTTATTCCGAGTTTTGCATTGCTGCCATTAACAAGTAGCCAGGTGTGTTCTGTTGAGTATTTTAAATTCTCCGGAAATTTCATTTCTGCTCTAGTTGGTAATTGGCTTTCGTATACTTCATAACGACCTCACTCTTTAATAACCGGAATGGACAACAATGGTATATGGGTATGAACAGCCAGATTGGCTGTCAGGCTAGGATCAAATAGTTTATCAAAAAGGCTCCGTTCGCGGGTAAATATGGCAAGCATATCAGGTTTGTTAGCGGCACTATACTGCTGTACCCCTTCAAGAGTGTAGTTCTCCTTATCAGTTTTTATGAAGTGAAATTTGAATTTCGAATATTGGTATTCTCTATTTAGGTGCTCCAGAGCTTTGCTTTTATCATATTGATCGGGATCGATCTGCTGGGGGAATACCGGATAAATATGTACAATATCTACCGCAGCCTTGAGTATCCTCGCAAAAGGCATGATCTTACCCACTTCCTTTACAAGCATAGTCAGATCGGAGGTGTAACCAATTTTCTTAATAGGCCGGATCTGGAATGTTTCTGGAATGGCAAGTACAGGGCAATCAATATTAGATATGACATGAGACGTATTGCTTCCCAGGAGACTTTGAATAGTTCCTTCGCGTCCATGTGTTCCCAGGACAACAAGCTCGATTTGGTGTTTCGCAATTAGTTTGTTAATCGAACCATGATTGAAAGAGCCTTCCTGGATGATCTCGGAGAATTCAAAACTATTATCGTTGACTGACTCCCTGATTTCCGAAGTAAAAGTATTTAATGCCACCTTTGCTCCACTAGAAATACCGGCATGAAAAAGGAAGATTTTTGCTCTGGAAAACTCTTTATGTCCCAGGACGAATAATGCCGCATGTTTCGCGGGAGTCGAAAAATCTGTAGGAATCATAATATTCATACTGTTTCCTTTAAGATTAGTTAGTAAGCTTTTCTAAGCATATCGGCGTACTCCTTTGGAAGGGGACTGCTTTCTACGGCTTTTGCGGCCTTCTCTATATCATACTCAAAACGGATAAACTCAACCTTCACCGATTCTGCGGAAGAAAGTGAGAAAGATTCATCGAGAGCTATTATGACATAACCACCCCGTGTATCACCGTCCTTGGGTTTGCCTACCGAACCGATGTTAATTGCATGTCTGAAATGACCGTTTTCATCCTTTAATATCCGGTGGTAGGGTTTATGCGTGTGTCCAAAAAACATAAGGTGCGCATCGGCTTGCTCTAAAATGCGAAGCAGGCTTTTCTCGTCCCGGTCTACAAACAAGTATTCATTGATCTTTCTTGGACTGCCGTGAACCATAAGCAGATTAAATTTTTCCCCTTCGGTAAGCTGATACTCAAGCCTGATGTGGGAAGGAAGAGAACGCAGATAATGACGTTCTTCAGGCTTAACAATCTGGTTCGTATAAGAAATGGAGACAGCTCCATTCGCCTTTTCACTATCCGTTTTGTAGGCACACCCGCAATCATCACTTGTACGGCCAATTCCAAAATCATAATTGCCGGCGATAGTAGGAATATTGCGCCTCCTTATCTCATTGATTACTTCATTTGGCCAAATGTTATAACCAACAAGGTCTCCCAGGCAATAGACTGCATCTGGTTTGCGAGTGTCGATGTCTTTGAGACAAGCTTCTAACGCGGGAAGATTGGCGTGAATGTCAGAGAATAGTGCGATTTTCATAGACGTATTTTAAATACCAACAATTTTACTTCTGCGCTCAAGCAAGACTACATCTCGCCAGGTGTCATTGAGCTGACCTAAGTTCTTTCTAATACCAACCTTCTCGAAACCGCAAGCCTCGTGGAGTCGCAGGCTGCCGGTGTTTTCTTTCAATATTCCGGCCTGGAGTGTCCATAACCCGTTGCGTTCACTGGATTTCACTAATTCTTTCAAAAGTCTCTTTCCGATTCCTTTGCCTCTGAATTTTACACCGATATAAACACTGACTTCCGCAACTCCTGCATAAACACATCGTCCGCTTACCGCCGACAAAGCGGCCCAACCAAGAACCTCTCTATTCGCAAAGGCCAAAAGCCTGGAATGCTTCACGTGCTCTTCGTCCCATTCCTTCCAGGAAGGTGCAGTAGTTTGAAACGTCGCGTTCCCGGTAGCAATGCCCTCCTCATAAATTATTCGGACATTTTCCCAGTGGGCAGATTCCATAGGAATGATCTCCATGCAATTTGTAGTTTAGTTACAAAATCGTATTAAATCGTAATATTGCGATACCCATAGTCAAAAAAATAGTCAGCAGCAATCCGGACCTGAATAACTTTCAAACATATCTCCAATCACTTTCCTGGCCTTACTCCAAGCCTTCTCATCAATACAGTAACAAACGCTTGGACCCTCTATATCACCCTTGATCAACCCAGCCTTCTTTAATTCATTCAAATGCTGCGACACTGTGGATTGTGAGAGTGGAAGTTCATCTACTATATCTCCACAAACACAGGATTTAGTTTTGATCAGGAACTGAAGAATAGCAATCCTTGCAGGGTGGCCCAATGCTTTAGTTAGTAGAGCCAGGTCATTCTGCGCCTTTGTAAATTCCTCTGTTTTGGTTAGTCCCATATCTAATCGCAATATTACGATAAGTTTTTCTATTTTCAAATCACAAAGCTGGTGCCTAACTCAGTCCTTTTTCCTATTGAGTGGGTGCCTTAGCAGGGCATAAAAAATAATCGGAATTCCGATGGCTGCAGGAAACAACCAGAAAAAGAGCTGAGGAAAATGCGACCAAAATGGCAAATGTTTTCCGTTGTCAACATAAAAGGCAGTCAGGAGAAAAATATACGACGAGCCCATGAAAACTGTATGAAGGCGCGTCCAACCGGGCCTGGGATTGTGGGCAAGTTTCCGGCCAAAATGCGCACAGAAAAATGAAAGGGCACCAAGCACCAATAAGTGATTATTGAGCGGCCACCTTATAATTGATAACGGGACAACGGTGATGAAAACGAATAGAAGTCCCCAGTAATAAACCTTTCCTGATGTACGGTGGGTACGTCCGCCTTTTTTACTGACCATTGAACCAAGCCCACTCAAAACGCAAATAATTGCCAGAAGGATGTGAATTCCGACAATGGACAGAAATACTTTATTGTCGGAAGGGACCGGAATACCGAATAGAATAGAGTCCTTTTCAATCATTGCTCTGACTTAACAAACTTAACAAACTCAACGAAAGGATCATTTTGACAGTAATTTAGAAACGTTTATGTTAACCACTACACTGCGAAAAGGCAGAGCTTTCGAGAACGTTATCGGCTCGCGGAGCAACTGAAGATAATATATTGAGTGTAATAAAAGGCTTTGAGAAGAATGATCTCATTTTCCGAAATTTGAATGGTAAATAGCAGAAACTACCAGTAGGAGTATTAAGGATGTTGCTTCAGAAATTAGGTCCTTCGAATTTATACCCGACCGGGTATAGTTTTATTCATTTTTGGTGCCCTTATACCTGATCGGGTATAATATGAGACAGGAAAACACAATTCTCGCCACGTATCTAAAGAAAAAGAGAAAGCTTTTGAAGCTGACACAATCTGATGTGGCTTTAAAGTCTGGATTAGGTCTCCGGTTCATCCGGGATCTGGAGCAAGGCAAGACTACATTGCGCATGGACAAAGTCAACCAGGTCTTGTGGCTATTCGGACAAGAGCTTGGTCCAATTCCAAAGGATCGTACGCGTATGATCAATAAAACGCTGGACAAATCAAACACTGTTTAGTTAGTTTTGCCCCTTGCCAATTTGAAAACTGGTAACCTCCGGATTTTCGCCTCTCAATTTTTTCCTAAGACCCTTCATATCCTCACTAACCTTCTTCTCGATCACCTTCGCATAAATCTGCGTAGTCCTAATATTGGAATGCCCCAACATCTTCGAAACCGTCTCCATCGGGACTCCATTAGTCAGCGTAACGGTTGTAGCGAACGTATGCCTGGCCACGTGGAACGTCAGGTTCTTGGTAATCCCACAGAAGTCGGCAATTTCTTTAAGATACGCGTTGAGTTTCTGATTCGTCAGCCTCGGAAATACCGTACCGGTTGCTATCGCCTTCCAATGACCCTTATACTTTTCAATTAATTCAAGAGCTTTTGGTAGCAAAGG
>JAYVXP010000173.1:0-14284 GCA_043785125.1 Bacteroidia bacterium | reverse complement strand
TTGCTGTAATGGAGTTAGGTTTGAGGTCATAAATAGTTTTTTTCAAAACTACATCTACCTTAACCTCATTGAAAGATGTACTTCATCGGATGCTTACGACACGAGCGAAGTTAAGACCACTCAATGTAGCAATTGTATAATCGACAGATGCGGCTACATCTCCCCCTGCCAAACCTACTGTAGTCCAAGATAATGTTCCTGTTTGAGGCGTATCATCCCAAAGGACTTCAAGGGAGGTCAAGTCTTGTCCACTTATTGATGTGGTATTATTGAGAAAGAATTTTCCATTTACGACCGTCCAAGAATAGTTAGAACTAGGTAGGCTGCCTGATGATATTGTTGCGGAATATGTGAATCGCTGTGCAGGACAGAACGCTTGCGAAGAAGGATTTGGAGAAATAGAAAAAGTCTGTGCGAAAGAGCCAAATGCAAGTGCTTGAAGTAACAGGCAAATTAGATTTTTTTTCACAATGTTGTTATTTTGTGTTAAGGAATGAGTCAAAATATTTTAGGAACAGGGAGGCTAATCATGAGATAAAGTGAGTTGGTCTTTTCGGTTAAACCAAAGCAGGCGTTATGTTAATGAGACCCGAAGCATCAACTAAGCTAATGCCAACTTTATAGTCTTTTTTCAACGGGATATCACACCCAATTGCAACAGTTAACCCAAAGTCTATTTTCCTATAGTTGTCCGTTAGGGTTGCGACAAATTTTTGTTTAAGGATTGAGTTCCCAAAGCTATTCTGCGCCTTCAGTAAACGACTTAAGTAAGGCCCGATTCCAATATGAAATGAGACTTTATGTCCAAAAGAATAATTTAGCATTATTGGTATTGTCAAGTAATTCAACCTATCAATTTCATATGCTGCTCCTTTATAAATATGCCTTGTCTGCGTAACTGAATCAAGGGTCGCTAAATCGCCATTGCGCCTGTCTCCTTTCCTCTCAAAACAAATCTTACCAATTATCTTAAAGTGACTATTAATAATGTAACTCGTTCCCAACCCTACAGCAAAACCAAAAGTATTCACTTGTTTATCACTCGGTAATAGGTAACTGTATTTAATTGAAGTGATACTTGGGCCCCCAATGATTTCAATTCTTATAAAACGCCCCTTGCGCTGGTCGAAATCTCCACTATCTTCTTCCTGAGCCAAAGTAGGGATTGAACTCAAGACGACTAGCAATAGTAAAATGAATTTGTTCATTTTACTGAATTTGCATATAAACAATCATAATCCAAAAATTCAATATGACTACCAAAGTTGCTGGCTTGGATTGATCCTCCAATGAGCCAACCTTTACGACTGTCTGATCCTTTCCATTCATCAGGTAGTCCACGAACTTGTCGGGTGATCGAGCCTCCAGCAGCCAAACTCCATCCAACTCCGAAATCTCCACTCAATTGTCCTGCCCGTATCGTTGTGGTGCTATAACCCAAGCTTACCGATGTGAGGATATTATAGTCCTGAATTTGCCAGATCGGGATTCCAATGGAAGGCTGTCCGGTATGCATGTCAACAGGAATTTCTCCCTGAGCCAGGACTTGAAGTGAATTAAACAAGACGTAGGATAGAAGTAGAATTCTTTTCATTGATTGTTATCGCTGGACTTGTGCTCGAATAAAATATTGATGAGGTGATTAACTTAGATGCAAGAACAATCTTCTATTTGATTTTTTTAACGCGAGTTAACGAAATTCATTACGTGAAACTCCTGGTCGTTTTTAACAAAATCCATAAGTACCTTTAACAAGTGGCATCGAAATTTGCGCAAATTCGCACGCACGAAAATGAAATTGTTGTTTATTGAGGGAAATGGTACATGGCAAAAGGGAGGCGGAGTCTACGTCGACACATGGAGGCAATTATAAATTGAAAGAACCCATCAAATTGTCACGCGCATATTAAAAATTGTTCACCCCAAATTAGTCCGCCAGACCATCCAAATTAAACCATCTTGCGGTATTTGTTTCACGGCCATAAAGAACAACATTGCCGTATGACTCCTGAACAAATCTAAAGATCAATATCATGACATTTACCCCACGAAAGACGGTTCAGCTTTACTTCGCTGTTTCCCTCCTGATAACGATTTCTTCCTGCACCCAGGATCGTTCGAAGGAAATTGATAAACGCATGCGCCACTACGACGAGCTCATCCTCAAAATGGATTATGATGTGTTGGCTAAGATGTATTTCCACGACGGCGAACTGTGTGGGGAGAATCAAACCTCCATTGTGGGCAGCGATTCTATTCGCAAGTTTCTACAATCCTTCCAGGCCTATAAAGTTCTGGAATACAAATCGATAACGAAATCCACTGTCTTTAAAGGGGATACGGCTATACAGGAAGGCACGTATTTTCAGAAAGTGAAACCACCTCAGGGCGACACGCTGGAGTTGGGAGGACAATACCGCACCACCTGGTTGAAGGAAAAGGATCAATGGCTGATTAAGAAAATGTATACACACGATTATCGGAATTTGAAAGAGAAACGGTAATCGCTGATCTATACTTCGCCAGGTGTAAAATCAAAAAAGCTTCAATTGGTCGGGTGCTGCTTCGTTGGACTCCACTTTTCTAAATTCCCTGAAATTGGAAATGGAAATACCCAATAAACGGGTCTTTTTATCTTCCGGGTCGGTGGCGGCAAGCAGTTGCCTGGCCGTGTCGATCAACACCTCTAAATCATCAATTACGCTGGGCAAAGAAAGACTACGGGTGACCTGTTTGAAATCGCTGTACTTGATTTTTAATGTTACTGTCCTGCCTTTTAAACCGTACCGTTTCAAACGATCAAAAACCGTGGCCGCAATTTTATCCAGTTCCAGATTCATCTCTTCCTGACTGATCAGGTCGTAAGGAAAGGTATCTTCCGCGCTCAGAGATTTTGTTTCGCGATGGGGCTGCACCTCCCGGTCATCGATGCCACGAACAATCCGATAAAAAAACCGACCTGGCTTCCCAAAATATTTGACCATCTGGGCTTCGCTTAACTTCTTCAGATCGGCACCGGTATGCAGTCCAAGCTTTTTCATTTTGTCGGCCGTTACTTTTCCCACCCCAAAGAACTTCTCTACCGCAAGGTTCTCCATGAACCGTTCTATTCGTGAAGGTCCGATGAAAGTAAGTCCATTGGGTTTGTTCAGGTCGGAAGCAATCTTGGCTACAAACTTATTGGTGGAAACCCCGGCAGAAGCCGTCAGTTGTAATTCATCGTGAATGGCCTTTTGGATTTGCTTCGCAATTTCCAATGCCGAACCAATATTCAGTTTGTCACACGTCACATCCAGGAATGCTTCATCCAATGACAAGGGCTCAATTAGATCGGTGTATCGGTAAAAGATCGCCCGAATTCTTTTGGAGACTTCTTTATACACTTCAAATCGCGGCCGGACAAAAATTACATTCGCGCAAAGTTGAACTGCTTTTTTTGATGACATCGCCGACCGGATTCCAAATTTGCGTGCTTCATAACTTGCCGTGGCCACCACGCCTCCCCGCCCCTCCGGCGACCCGCCCACCACAATTGGTTTACCACGATATTGCGGATTGTCACGTTGCTCAATGGAAGCATAGAACGCATCCATATCGATGTGAATAATCTTACGAAGTGGGTGGCTTGCCATTTGGTCAGAAATCAATTAACCGAATCAGTTATGTTTTGGCCCGAGGTTGACATAAATTTATGTAAATCAGAACGTCTTGCCATCCTAAGCGTGATTTAAAGCAGTGGATTCAATAACACATATCGTTTTGGGCGCAACGCTGGGTGAAGCGATGGCCGGTCCTAAACTAAAAAAGAGAGCCATGCTCTTTGGGGCCTTGGCACAATCACTGCCAGACATCGATGTGGTCGCTTCTCTTTGGTCGGACCCAGCTGCGGATTTGCTGGTCCACCGCGGATTCACTCACTCTATATTGTTTGCCTTGCTGATAACACCTGCTCTGGCATGGTGCGGAAAACGATGGAATAAAGAGGCTAACATGACTTTTCAATCCTGGTGCATTTTTCTGGGAACCCAGGTTCTGCTTCATATTTTCCTGGATTCCTTCAATGCGTATGGAACGGGATGGTTTGAACCTTTCAGTTCTGCTCGCATTTCATTCAATGTTCTTTTTGTTGCCGATCCACTCTTTACGATCTGGCTGATCATTTCCAGTCTTGCCCTGCTTACGCATTGGAACAACAAGACCTGGCGTATCCGTTGGACGCGGTTTGGACTGCTGCTCAGCGGACTCTATTTCCTCATCGCGATCACCAGCAAATTGATTATTACCCGTGACGTCGAAATGAATTTAAAGGAACAATCGATTGATCATGAAGCTTATTTTACCACACCCACTCCCTTCAATAGCCTGCTTTGGAATGTGGTTGCCGCCGACAAAGGGGGATACCAAATTGGATACTGTTCCGTTTTTGATCACGATCCCAAAATTGCCTTTCGTTACTTTCCCAAAAACGACTCGCTTTTGAGCCCGTTTCGCAAACGCACCGACGTAAAGCAACTGATACAGTTTTCAAAAGGCTACTACACCGTTGTCAACCACGGCGATTCCCTCGTATTCAATGACCTTCGCTTTGGTCAGGTTGGAGGCTGGAGTAATCCCAACGCTGGTTTTGTTTTTCATTACTATTTGCAAGATCCCAGTCAAAATAAAATGGTGGTACAGCGTGGTCGTTTTTCCAATTGGAATTTTCGCACTGTTTCGGAGTTTTGGAAGAGGATGGGGGGGAATAATTAGCAAATTAGTGAATGTGATAATTCGGCAATTGGGGACTCGGTTATTTGGGATGATCATATCAATTATCAACCTGTCGAATTAGCTAATTATCACATTCACTAATTAACAAATTGTCTAGCGACGTTGTTGACGGAAGTAGAAAGTGAAAACAAAAAGAAGGATGCGAAAAATATTGTAGGCCGACTTTTGGATAACACGGTCCAGGAAGGAAGTTCGTTTTTCGGTCTCGGATGTTATTTGAATACAGTCATTCAGAATAATATTTTTTAAAGTACGACTTACCTGCTGGGTCAGCGGTTGATCCATCGCCTCCAGGTTCATTTCAACGCTGGCTTTTGCACTCAGGTCATTGAGATTATAGGATCCTACGGTCATCCATGCGTCGTCGCAACAAGCGATCTTTCCGTGTAAGACACTTCGGGTATACTCATACACTTCAATTTTATTCCTCAACA
Source organism: Bacteroidia bacterium (assembly GCA_043785125.1). Lineage (GTDB taxonomy): Bacteria > Bacteroidota > Bacteroidia > Cytophagales > Cyclobacteriaceae > ELB16-189. The sequence goes on along the minus strand of JAYVXP010000173.1, from coordinate 9,080 downwards.
GCCACCCATAAAGATATCGCTCCGACTGCTTTGCGAGCTTGATATCGGAAATACCAGCCAGGATGATCTTAATTTTTGTTCCCCGCTTGGCTGCCTGCCTCAGCACTCTTCTGAATTCACCGCCGGGCATGAAATAGCTCGACATGATGATCACTTCTGAACGGGCGTGCCGTAACATTTGGATATAACTTTTGGATATCTCTCGTTTGCCCAGCACCCAATCGTTCACCAAGAGCCGAACAAGGCATTTCTCATGGGGCCGTTTCACCACTGGCGGTTTCATCGACACCTGTTTGCTCCAGGGAATCCATCGCGATCGCGCTCTGCGGACACATACTTCAAAGGCTGAAAGTGCCACGTCACCTTCTGCAAACAGCGCCCAGTCCATCCATGCCGGCGCATCGGGCATATCATTATACCGGTCGCTGATGTTGAGGCCACCGATCAGACATTGAAACGCGTCCGCTACAATGACCTTGTGGTGGAGTCTTCTTCCGAAATACAAATAACGGTTTTTCAGGATAGGGCCGAACCACCTGAAATTCACGCCGACTGATTTCATTTCCTGAATCGTTGTTTGGGACAAATCCTGCGAAGCATAACCATCTACCAAAAGAAAAACTTTTACATCGCGACGTGCTGCCCGCATCAAGGCCTGGGCAATGATTGTACCCGTGTGGTCCTCATCAAAAATGTAAGTTTGAAAATGGAGGGAATACTTTGCGCCGTCAATCATGCGCTCCAGCAATTCAAAATAAAGCTTTCCACCACGCACCAGCTTCACTTTGTTGTGAATGGTGTAGCTTAAATTATTTTTATCCTGCTTTCGGAGCATTCGAATGACAGTTTGGTATCTTCAGGTTAGTTTTATTGTGGATTAACTTCAAAGATGAACGAAGTCATTTTGTAACATGAAATGCCAGCAAGGGAAGATGGGCCTGGGAGGCGATTTGTTTGGTCAGGCTGGCATCAAACAATTTGGAGAAAGCGGACCGTCTTCGGGTTGACATCGAGAGCAAATCGGCTCCTGTAGAATCGACGAACAGCTCAATCCCTTTCCGGGTATCCTTGTGTGACATCACATAATAGTAAGGTTGTGCGAGTCCGGTCTCCTTTGCCACTTCTTTTGTAAACTGCTCCAGCATGTCCCGCTCTGATTTCAATTTTTTATTAGAAACATGTAATACAATGATTTCCGCACCCACAAGACTGGCCAACCGGGCGAGCTTCATAATGGTTTGAAGATCACTGGAGTGATAGTCCGTAGCAAAGACAATTTTTTTGGGGACCTGCGGTTTGGTGTGAGTCGGGATAGCCAAGACGTTGCACTTGGATCGTTCGATAACGGAAGCCGTATTGCTACCAAAAAAAATCTTGTCAATGCTGTTGACTCCCTGGGTTCCCATAATAATCAAGTCGGCATTGATCGAATTAGCATGACGGACAATTTCCTGAACCGGACTGCCACTCAAGACCAGGCCGGAGCAGACGATACCCTGATCGGCTGAAGTTTCCTTACCAAGTCGATTTAGCTTGTCACCCGCTGCTTTTATAGCCTGGCTTACTTCTTCCGAGATCAGGGCGTAAGCAACATTCCTGCGCGAGACTTGAGGAGTATAGATATGGAGGAGTACCAATTCGGCTTGAGTTGCCCTGGCCATGGCAATAGCATAGTTTATAGCATTGTCAGCATTTTTAGAGAAATCGGTGGGTAATAAAAATTTCATGAAGTCTTGCTTTCCATCGGAGTTGAGCACATTACAATTCAGTTCCTGAATTTGTCGGAAAAACAGTATTGGCCATTTACTCACAATCTAAAAGAATCGTCTGGAAAATAAAAGCCCTGACCCAAATCACTCCGTTCAATCTGTGGCTAAATTTTATTTACTATCAACATACCGTTTTCGTACGCCATCGTAAATGGTAATCAGGTTGTTGGTGTTTCCTTCCTTGTCGAAAACGGATTCCCAAGTACTCAATGGCTCCCAAATACACGTACCTCTACCCTTATTGTCAGGCAGATTAAACAGGATGTCATTAACCTCCTGCTTGACATGCGAATATTCAACCAGATTGATATCCTGGCTATATCGAGTCGCCAGGTCATTCAGGTTGTTTTTCAAATCCTCCAGCGTTCCGTGCCAGCGTGGGTAATAAGATAAACCAATAACATCGAATTGAACACCGCGTGAAAGGATGTGATCGAGCCAAAACCGCGCTTCATCATTTTGACCTCCCAGTGCAATATGAAGCATGATCAATACAATTGGGTCCACTTCTTTTACTCCGGCTATTCCAGCTTTGATCAATTGCGAAAGGTTATCCATGTTGCGTACATGGCCTTCAGGCCAGATCATACCATGATTGATCTCGTTGCCAATTTGAACCATATCGGGAAGGGTGCCTTGATCTTTTAGAGCAACCATCACACGCTTTGTAAAATCCTTCACTGCTTGCGTCAGCTGTGCAAAGCTCAGGTTCTTCCATTCTTCTGGTTTGTTTTGCTGTTGGGGATCGGCCCAATAATCACTGTAGTGAAAATCAAGCAAGAGTTTCAGGCCGGCTTTTTTTACACGCAAGGCCATCTGTTTCGTGTGCTCCAGATCACAGAAACCATTTTTGGGAGAGTACCCCTTCTCCGTGCCCGGATTATTGAAAATCCGTAATCGCACATAATTAAATCCATGATCCTTTAATATTTCTATTGCGTCCTTTTCAACTCCTTTGTCCCGAAACGTCATCCCCCTGCTTTCCAAGTGGGGAAGAAAAGAAATATCCGCTCCCAACATTTTGTCATGCTGTCTTCGGGTGGCCGCGGTCTCTTTTTTTGATTGCTCAATGATCACCGGGCCCATTGCCACGGGTTGGATGGTATGGATTTCTGTAGAAGCCTGCTCCAGTCCGTTTGATCGGGCCTCAACCTTCAGAACACTTTCCTTGCTTCCTGATTGCAGAATAATCTGGCACTTCCCATTAAACAGTTTTCTTTTCCAGTTGCCGTCAAGACATCGGTCTGGTTCATGCGAACTGGGGTCACCATTGCCCACGCCTATGAATTGCGCATCACCTGAAACGGAAAACTGAATTTCATTTCCTGCATCCGGAACATCGCGCCCTTGCCGATCGATAACCCGGACATTGATCACCGTGGCATCTTTACCATTGGCTAGCATGGTAGTCTTGTATGGAATGAAGGCGACTTCAGTGGGGTCACCGGTTGTTTCTATCTTTGTGGTAATCTTTTTGCCTTTCTTATAAGCGATGGCTTCCAGTGTTCCGGGTGCATAGGCAATATCCCATTCGAGGTGGCGATTGCGGGGCATGTCTTTTTTACCCAGACTCTTGCCATTCAAAAAAAGTTCTACATTGTCGGCATTCGAATTGACCCAAACGTTGATCGGTTGTCCCTCCTTCCCTTTCCAGTTCCAATGTGGAGAGATGTGCAGAACGTCCAGGTCGGTCCACCACGACTGATAGTAATAATAAATATTCTTGGGGAAGCCACATGCATCCATCACGCCAAAGTGTGAACTAATGTTGGGCCATTGAAAAGGGGTCGGCTCGCCGCGGTAATCAAAACCGGTCCAGATAAAACCACCCAGATACCAGGGTCTATCGACACACCGCGTCCACCATTGCTCCGCCGTATTCGCCCACCAGGGATAGGTACTGTCTTCGTCGGGTAAATACGCTGCAATTGTGTCCTTACGGTAAATTCCCCGCGTGGACACCGTGCTTCCCATTTCTGTTCCGATAATGGGTTGATCCGGATGATCTTTATGATATGGATCAACTCCATTGATTCTGTAATTAAATCCGCGCACGGGAATTACTTCATTGATGCCGGTATAAACATTCGCTAGGTCTGCTCCATAGGTACTGGTGCGGGTAGGATCCAATTCCCGTTGTTTCGCGAGTAAACTTTGTGCCAAACGTTTGCCATAGCTGTTGGCCTGAACATACCCTTCTTCATTGCCGATCGACCACATAAAAATGGAAGGGTGATTGCGATCGCGGATGATGAGTTGCTCCCATTGGCGGAGGTATTCGGGTCCGCTGTTGATCAACCGGTTCTCATCCATCACCAGTATTCCCAAACTGTCGCATGCTTCCAGCAATTCAGGAGTTGGCGCATTGTGGCTTGTGCGATATGCGTTGACGCCCATTTCTTTGAGCGCCCGGATCCGATAATATTGAAGGTAATCCGGAAGAGCACTGCCGACACCAGCGTGATCCTGGTGACAGTTTACGCCGTGAATCTTAATGTTCTTGCCATTCAGAAAAAGGCCTTTGTCTTTATCTAAGGTAATCGTTCGAATACCAAACCGGGTTGTTGCATGGTCCAATGTTTTCGCTCCAGACTTGACCACCACCCCTGCCGTGTAGCGATGGGTATTTTCCAAGGACCATAACACCGGGTTATTCACCGTAAGTTTTTGTTTCAACGAAAAGGTTGCAAAGGGCTGCGCGGCAACACATGACGGTAGATTCCGGCACCTTCATAAAACCATCCTTCATACTGCGACGCATCTACCCGTAGAACCACTACGTTCTCCTTTTCAAAATTCAAATAATCGGTAAGGTCGTAGGTGACACCCGTGTATCCGCTTTCATGCGTCCCAAGATAAAATCCATTGAGCCATACACTGCTGTTGCGAAAAATACCATCAAATTGGATAGCGTAACGCCTGCCTGAATCTGCCTTTACAACAGTGAAATGCTTCCTGTACCAGCCTATACTATTTTGCGGGTATAGGCCTCCGACCGGGTGATAGCCATGCGACATCACATCAAAATTGGCCGCGTTTTCAAATGGAAGTTCTACTGCCCAATCATGCGGCAACTGAAGGTTCCGCCAGGTACTGTCGATGAACCGGGAATCTATCGCTGTTCCTTCGGCGCGTCCCGACTTTGAAAAAATATTGCTTATTTTAAAATTGAAGTCCTTGACAGGGTCCGCAGCATGGCCCAGATGAAATTTCCACCCTGTGTCAAAATTAGTTTTCTTTCGGACCCATCCCGCCTGGCCAAAAGTAGCAATCGAATTAAGGCCGATGGAGAATACACAAATCAGGACGGCGGAGGTTTTGATCATGCTGAACCGATTTTCTTTTTTCGAATAGCAATGGTATACTAATTGACTTTTCATGCTGTATTCTTTAGATTGAAAGCGCTTGAAGGCTATTGTTTTTTTTTACCTGAAAGCCGGGTAGCCACTGGCCAGGAATGGGCTCGACATGATCTAAAAATAGTGCAAAACTCAATCAGGTCATGCATGGAAAGGTCAAATTGTTAAATATCATTCTGAAGGGAACAACTTGACCCAAATTAGACCCGATAATCAAAAAGCAATTGAATAAATAGGATTTTTTTTGCTAATTATGAGCTTTAATTAATCAGGGTGCGGGCAGTGACGAATTCAATTCTTTATCTCAAATTTTTACTTCTTTGGTCATTCCTGTTTCCTGCCCCGGTTCTTTGTCAGACTCAAAGCCTGGACACTGGTTTTTTGTTTAGTGCACTTCAACACACAAAGGAAATCTATTCCAATTCCATTGGCAGCCAATCCCATCTCTACAATGGTGTTTACTATAAAGAGTACAATGCCAGGTCGACCGACAGAGGAATCCCCTACTTTGAATCCGACGACTGGGTAGAGGGAACGGTTGAATACGACGGTGAGAACCATGAACATGTCTCAATCCTCTATGACCTGGTCAACGATAAGGTCGTTATCGAACACGGGACCCGCGGCGTAAAATTACAACTGATCGACGAAAAGTTGAGTTACTTTACGCTGCCGGGTCACTTCTTTGTGCGCCTGGTCAGAGATAGTCTCAGGAATGCAACCATTCAAAGTGGATATTATGATTTGTTGTGCAATGGAGAGACTAAATTCTATGTCAGATGGCACAAAAACTATTTGCAAACCATTGAGGGACTGGAAATTCAATCCATATTCACAGACCATAACAGTTACTATATTTATAAAAAGGGATCCTACTTTCCTGTCCGGACAAAATCTTCTGTATTGGAAGTCCTTCAAGACAATAAATCTTTACGAAAATTTATCCGCAAGAATAATATCAATTTTCGAAAGAATCGCGTGAAGGCAATTACCAGTATAGTCCGGTTCTACAATGAACCCTGAAATTGACGATGACCTGTTTTTTCCGCTCAGTTCTGCTATTTTTCTTTCTGGCACTTGCCATTGTTCCAACCAAAGCACAAAAATCCAATGACGTAGTCAATGGAAGTTATTCCAACATGACTTTTCAGCAGGTCGTAGTGGACCTTGAGCAGAAAACCGGCTTTCGGTTCTTTTATGGCATCGCAACCGTGGACAGCTTGCGGATCAATACCGAAGCAAAAGGGAAAAGCATTAACGCTTTCTTGAAGGAGATTTTTCAAAGCACACCACTTCATTTCATCATCCTTGACAAGAATATTTTTATCACCAAAGGTGTCATCCAGGCCTCTTTGCCGGAAGATTTTTTTGACCGTGGGGAAGCGAAGGTTGAAACACATCCACAGCAGACCTATTTGAATTATCCGGATATTGAAAAAATAGAAAAACTAAGAATTTCCGAAGAGGAAAGAATTTATGAAATTGGAAAAAAGACTGTTCCCATTGGAACCGGCAACGCCACGGTCGCGGGATATTTGCATTTATCCGAAACCGGTGAGGCGGTTATTGGCGCCTTGGTTGCTACAGAATCGCCGATGGTGGGTATTTCAACGGATCAGTTTGGCTATTATGCGCTCACCTTGCCAAAAGGTCAGCATGAGTTAAGAATCAGAAGTATGGGGATGAAAAGCACTAAACGCACGATCATTCTCTATAATGACGGCAAGCTCGATATTGAAATTCATGAGGCGGTTACACCTCTCAAGGAGGTCCTCGTGGAATCAGACCGCGATAAGAATGTATCGGGAATGCAGATGGGAGTGGAAAAACTGGATATCCGAACCATGAAAAAAGTGCCGGTCGCTTTCGGTGAGGTGGATATTTTTAAAGTTATACTCAGCCTTCCTGGCGTGCAAAGTGTGGGAGAAGCTACGACAGGGCTGAATGTCCGCGGTGGCGCAACAAATCAAAACCTCATTCTCTTTAATGATGCTACGATTTTCAATCCAACGCATCTTTTTGGTTTTTTTTCTGCGTTCAATCCGGATGTAGTAAAAAATGTTGAGCTATTTAAGAGTGGAATACCCGCTCAATATGGAGGGCGGCTTTCATCGGTTTTGGAAATCAATTCGCGCGAAGGGAATAAAAAGAAATTCTCGGGATCCGGTGGAATAGGTCCCCTTACGGGAAGGCTTACCCTGGAAGGGCCGCTCTTCAAAGGCAAAACCTCATTCCTGATCGGAGCAAGGTCCACGTATTCCGACTGGCTGTTAAGGCAAATCCCCAATCCGTCCATTCACAACAGTCGCGCTGCATTCTATGATGTAAATTTCAATATCAATCATGAGATCAATGAAAATAACAACGTTTACCTGACCGGCTATTTCAGCAAAGATCATTTTACATTGAACAGCGATACCCTTTACACCTACCAAAATAAAAATGCGACGGCAAAATGGAAACACACTTTCGGTAATAAACTCTACGGTGTGCTCTCGGGCGCCTTCAGTGGCTATGATTATTCGGTTACGAGTAGTCAAAACCCGGTGACTGCCTTCCTCATGTCCTATGCCATTAACCAGGTGCAGGTCAAGGCAGACTTTAGCTATTTTCCTGCCGCTCAACACAGTCTGAACTTTGGTGTCAGCTCCATTCATTATGATTTATCGCCGGGAAGTTTCAAGCCCAGAGGAATCCCCTCGCAGGTCGTTCCGGATATGTTGGAAAAAGAGCAAGGTTTGGAAAGTGCGGTCTACATCAGCGATCACTTTGAAGTGACTCCCCGCTTATCACTTTACGGGGGTATCCGCTACTCTTTGTTTAATTATCTGGGGCCCCGGCATGTATATGCTTATGCTTCCGGCTTGCCGAAAAGCGTCGACAATATCACCGACAGTTTGTCCTACCCTTCCGGAAAGTCGATTATCACTTATCATGGACCTGAATACCGCTTTTCAGCAAAATACAGTTTGTCGGATAATGCTTCCGTAAAATTGAGTTACAACAGAATGCGACAATACCTGCAGATGCTGTCCAACACCACTGCAATTTCACCCACGGATGTCTGGAAACTAAGTGATCCCAATATCAAACCGCAAATCGGCGATCAGTATGCTGTTGGTCTGTATAAAAATTTTAGATCCAATACCATTGAAACGTCAGTAGAAGGATATTATAAATCGATGCAGAATTCCCTCGACTATAAAAGCGGCGCGACGCTCATTCTAAATCATCACATCGAAACAGACATTGTCAATGCCCAGGGGAAAGCATATGGTGTTGAGGTGATGATCAAGAAAATGAACGGTAAAGTGAATGGATGGGTGAGTTATACATATTCGCGTTCCCTCCTCAGGACAAACAGTGCCTACTCTTCTGAAATGGTCAATAATGGAAAATACTACCCAAGCATTTATGACAAACCCCATGCGGTAAATTTTATTGGAAATTACAAGTTCAGTCACCGGTTTAGTACCTCCCTGAATGTAACATACAGCACCGGGAGACCCATCACCTTGCCCATTGCACAATACGACCTGAACGGATCCACACGCGTATATTATTCCGATCGAAATCAGTACCGGATCCCGGATTACTTCCGAATTGATTTTTCAATGAACATTGAAGGCAATCACAAAATAAAAAAGCCGGCGCATGGTTCATGGACGGTGGGTATCTATAACCTGACGGGGCGTAAGAATGCTTATTCTATTTTCTTTAAATCAGAAGGCGGTGTTATCAAGGGTTACAAACTTTCCATTTTTGGACAGGCTATCCCCACCATTACGTATAATTTCAAATTTTAATTGAAAATAAAAATTGAATTCTAGAATCCATTTACCTCGTTTCCTCACGTGGCTGGCGGCCCAATCAAGAATGCTATTGCTCGGGGCAGTCATATTTATAGGGTCCGAACAGTGTCTTGGGCAGCAAAATTTCCTCACCAGCCTGC
>JAYVXP010000172.1:0-4607 GCA_043785125.1 Bacteroidia bacterium | reverse complement strand
AGACACCGTCATGCCGGTAACATAAATCTTCCTGGCTCTTTGTATGATCAGGTATGCATTGCCTATGGAGTTCCCAGAAATATTTCAATCATCACACTCACCGATCGGGACAAGATGAATATGTTCCCAACCGATTTGCACGGACCTGTAACAGATGATTTTTATATGAGCTCCTTGCGGATCGGGGGGAAAGCCAACGAACAAGTTGAACAAGCCGGCCTCATTGCACTATCACGCGTGAAAATAAATTCGTTTAAAGAAGTCTACGGTTTAGGTCGAAATCATATGGCAAACCCGGAACGGACTGAAAAATTCAAATTGTCATCATTCAGGTCAAAAGAGAAACAAATGCCTTTACCGGAATCATTGATCAGTTACCGGGAGTTGAAGCGGATCAATTCCATTGATGTTGGTATCCATCGCATTCATTTTTATGAAACCTTGTATCGGGAAAACGTGGAGGAAGGTGTAACGCTGGCGCATATTCATCGCTACTATGCGCAGTGGAGATTAGACCGGAAATTACCTACCAAAACATATTTTCGGTGAAGTTGGACAAACAGAAAATAGCACTCATTATTCCCGGAGGGATAGGAACGGGGCATGATAATATGGGGATACCCGTATTAGAAAGGCTTGTAAAACTATTGTCCAATGATTTTCAAGTCACTGTTTTCTCTTTATTTAAAATAAATGATGATTATCAGCCCATCGGCTTTGAGTTGATCAGCATACCCGATAGAAATGTACTTTTAAAAGGTCTAAAACTGTTAAGGCATTTCTACCGAATCCGACGACAGGAAAGATTTGATATCGTGCACGGATTTTGGGCGTTGCCTTCTGGTTTTTTTGCTGTAATCATCGGCAAAATATTTGGTTTAAGGAGCATCGTCAGTATTTTGGGAGGCGATGCCGTTTCGTTGCCTGCAATTCAGTATGGACAATTAAGAAAATGGATTCCAAGAATGTTCGTGCTATGGACTTTACGTCATACCGATCAGGGAACAGCGCTGACCCATTATTTAACAGATCAGCTTAATCATTTTGGGCTTCAAAGAGCAATCAGGGTAATTCCGTGGGGCGTTGACATAAAACAATTTTCATTCTACGATAAGCCATTGAATTCACCTGTTCAATTCCTTCATATTGCCAATTTAATTCCAGTGAAAGATCAAGCAACGCTTTTATACGCCTTCAAATCAATTAGCGATCAGATTTTTTCAACGCTTACTATTATTGGTGAAGGACCCGAGGAGCATATGCTGAAATCCCTTGCGAGAACACTTGCACTGGAAAGGAAGATTAAATTTCTGGGTCTCCAATCTTACGAAGCGCTTCCTGCCTTTTATCACCAGGCGGATATTTTACTTCACACTTCTCTTTCAGAAGGTCAATCTGAAGTTGTTACGGAAGCGATGAGTTGCGGTACCATAGTCTGTGGAACGCGTGTGGGCCTGATGGCAGACCTTCCGCATTGTTGCGTTACGGTCGGAGTGGGCGATTTCCATTCATTGGCTAATCAGGTAATTAATTTAGTAAAGGACCAGTCCCGGATGAAAGAAATCAGGCGGATGGCTTTTGAATGGGCATCCGTTCATTCCATGCAGTGGACAGTTGAGAAAACAAAGGAGTTATATTCGAAAAATGGCAATTAGACCCGCTTGTAAAAGCCTTATCCAGCCTTTATAATTAAAGGGTTTAATTGAATTAAATTTCAAAAAATTATTGATAGAATTTACAGCTTGTTTCTGTTTTAGATAGGCAAGTCCTAATCGATAATATTGCCTGGCGATGATGTCTGAATATTGTTTCTTGGTTAGTTTCTTGTCTTGGAAAAATTGCTTCACCATGATAATAAATTCCAGGTAGGCAACCATTTCAAAGCCACGTGAGGTGCCTTGTTTGTGTTTTCTTATCTTCACAAGACGCTCATTTGTAAAAATTGCCTTAAATATTTGCGACATTCTGAAATAGTAATCTATGTCTCCTCCGCTGATCAGGCCTTCATTGATGGGCCCCAGGGCAATAAAAACTTCTCTTTTGAACATTAAAGAGGGGACAAAAAAAATAAACCTTTCTTCTTCTATCATGGGTAAGAATGCGTCGCCGACAAATAAGTTTTCCAATTCAGCGGGTAGAGATTCTTCATCTCCGAAGTGAACTCCATTACTGAATATAAACGAGACATCGGGATATTGGGACAGCAATGACAGTTGAAATTCTAATTTATCGTTGCGCCATAAATCGTCGGAATCCAGAAAGGCGAGATAATCTCCATTCGATAACTCCATTCCCACATTTCTAACCTTACCAATTACACCGCAATGATCAATTCGATGATATTGAATTCTGGAGTCCTTATACCGGGAAATCATGAGGGAGGTATTGTCTGTTGATCCATCGTCAATGATAAGCATTTCCCAATGCCGGTACGTTTGGTCAATCACACTTTCAATTGTTTGACCAATGAAATGTGACCGGTTATAGGTCGGAATAATGATACTGACCAGAGGATGCTCCATTATGAAACAGAAAATAAAGGAAGGCGTGTGGTCTTATGTATTTTCCCGTCGGCTAACTCGTACACATGGTCAAAGTGTTTCAGAAGGTCCGGATGGTGTGTGATCATGATGATGGTTTTACCGGCTGTTACTTTCTTCAATAACTTAAAAATCTCCGCTTCGGTGCCTGGGTCAAGTTGGTTAGTAACTTCATCCAGTAATAGGATTTCGCGGTCGTGGTACAGGGCTCTTGCAATTGCCAGCCGCTGTCGCTGCCCTCCGGAAATTTTCAATCCCTTTTCACCCACTGCCGTGTGAGCCCCATCCGGAAGGCTATTGATCCACTCCATCAACTCCAGGTCAGTCAGGAGTGAGATAATTTTTGCTTTGTTAATTTCAGGGATTGGAATACCGAAAGCAATGTTTTCAGCGATGGAGGCAGCTAGCACATAGGGTTGTTGGGGAACATAGCCAAACAATTTTCTCCAGGCCCCGGGATCGACTCCCCTTATCGAGGTATTGTCCAGGAATATTTCGCCGTTTTGAGCAGGGAGTAGTCCCAACAGCATGAGGAAGAGTGTTGTCTTACCGTTACCCGAGGTGCCCGTGATGGCAATTTTTTCACCTTTCCTGATTTCTAAATTTACCTTTTGCAGGATCTGATTATGCCCGGAGTAGGCGAAGGAGATATTACTGAGAATTATGGACGTATGAAAATCCACGACCGGTGCACTGTCTTCTAGGTCATCCTCTTCTGGTCCGACTATCCGTGGCAATTCGTTGATAACGTGTTCGTTGGTTCTTATTTGATGCAGGGCTGAAAAAATGCGGTTGATCGAAGGGACGATGCGGAAACTGACGCCCGCATAGATACTCAGCAAAAGCAAAGTCTCCTGCTGGTTCTGCCTGCTGACCAGTGAATATAGGAGCATCATACATACACAAAAAGCAGCCACAAGTTCCGTGGTCCGTGCCGTTTCAGTTTGGGAAGTGTGATCCTTTGAGAATACGCTACCGACTTCGTTGTTGGCCTCTTTAAATCGTGTTTTAAAAAATGATTCTTTGTGAAAAGACCGGATGTCAACCAGGCCCTCCACTATTTGCATAGTATATTTTAAAAGCCTTGGGTAGACCACACCAACGGCGGCGCTAATGCTGGACGCTTGTTTGCGTTTGAATCGATAGATAAAATACGCCGGAATCAGTATCAGGAAAAGTAAAGAAAAAACCTTGAATTGATAAAATGCGATAGCAAAACAAAGAATCAGAAGGACTAACATTTCAGAAATTAATGTACCCGCCGGGATAATAATATTATTTGCAAAGGTTAACGGAACATTGGACAACCGATTTAATTCTTTCGAAAAATCCGCATGAGTAAATTCTTCGTATGGAACTTTAAGATAATGGGTAATAGCGAGTGATGCCATTTCATTCCCAACACCATAGGCATAAGCGGCCTTGCGATAGGCAATCCAATGATTCATCCGTGTTTTGAAAACAATAAAAAGAAGAATCAGTAGTGTCAGGGTAATAGCTGGATTCGCAGAATTGATAAATCCAAAAAAGTGATAGGCACCTTGCATAAGGGAAGAGGTCTGAATCAATCCGGGATTTATCACGAGCAAAATCAGGGGGAGAAATGAGGCGAGGCTGAAAAAATCCAGCAATGAGCTAATTACCAGGAGAAAAGTGACAGCCAGTCCTTTCCTTCGTTGTTCAGGCGAGAGCAACTGAAAGACTCTATAAAAAATATTTTTCTTCGCGTACATTCTCGGTAGTGAAAGATACTTAAAAATCAGAACGCAGAGACCTTGATCCAGGGAAAAGGAGAATCCGCTGTGGTCAGTCTTCTGATTTTGTTCCACAAGTTAGTCGGATCGTATAGTACATGATAGTTATAATGCTGAATGGATTCCCAGGTATGGTGAAAGTAAAGATCCGTCATTGCAGGGCTGCCAGCCTTCCTAAAATAAGCGTCAGATCTCTGCTTTGCTAAAGCAGCGCCCTTTTTTGCGTAGAAGGGACTATCCAGTATGTGGATCTCACCAGAGGGGAGCAGTAATTTCAAAAGCTTATTTAGCAAGAACTTCAGATCTGGAAAAT
>JAYVXP010000171.1:0-4607 GCA_043785125.1 Bacteroidia bacterium | reverse complement strand
TGATGAAAAACGTCAGGAAGAGTAAGTTATCGCGGGCCGAGCTGGTGGGGGCAAATAAATTCACTCCCGTATCCGTAATCAACGACCAGTTATTGTGTTTACCATTTCCATTCAGTCCAGCAAATGGTTTTTCGTGTACGAGGATTTTGAGGTTATGCTTTTCACCAACCCGATTCATGACATCCATCATCAACTGATTGTGGTCATTGGCCACGTTCACTTCTTCAAACAACGGAGCCACTTCAAATTGGCTTGGTGCTACTTCATTGTGCCGCGTGCGACAGGGGATGCCCAGCTTCCAGCATTCAATTTCAAATTCCTTCATGAAATCGTACACCCGTGGAGGGATCGTTCCAAAATAGTGGTCTTCCAACTGCTGCCCGCGGGCAGGCGCATGCCCAAAGACCGTCCGGCCAGCCATCACCAGATCAGGACGGGCATTGTACAATGCTTTATCCAGTGCAAAATACTCCTGCTCTGGCCCAAGGGATGCCACCACATGTTGAATTTCTTTATCAAACAGACTACAGACTTTAGTCGCCGCTACATCAACAGATTTCAATGCCTTGAGCAAAGGCGATTTGGTATCCAGGGTTTCACCAGTATAAGAAACAAAGATCGTAGGGATACTCAAGGTCTTGCCATACAAAAACATCGGTGATGTAGGATCCCATGCCGTATAACCGCGTGCTTCAAAAGTACTGCGAATACCACCGCTCGGAAAAGATGAGGCATCCGGTTCCTGTTGGACCAATTCACTTCCTTTAAATTTCTCTATTCCTGAAATAGCATCAAAAAAGGAATCATGCTTTTCTGCCGTGCCCCCCGTCATCGGTTGAAACCAGTGGGTAAAATGTGTCGCCCCTTTTGTAATGGCCCACGACTTGGCGCCTGCTGCTACAGCATCCGCTGTAACTTCATCAATTTTTTCATGGTTCTTGATGGCCTGCGATACTTTCTTGAACACAGCCGGAGCCAGTGTGCCCCTCATCTCTTCCATTCCAAAAACATTCTCACCGAAAAATTCAGAAATATTCGGTGTTGAAAGTTCAACATGGATTTTGGGACGTTCATTCAATTTTTTGAGTGCTTCAAATCGTAATTGCGACATAGTGGTTGTGGTTTTGATCTACTTGAGCCAAAAATAGAAATTTTTTGTTAACAATGGGTTCACGTCAAACTTATTTTTGAAAATTTCATACCCTTTTTTCGTCGAGCAGGATTAAATTTAAACCAGTTCATCTGAACGTTTCGCATCGCACAAAAGGGCAATGTCCATCCCGCTCATTCACAACATTCGATTGAAATCCACTCTTTGCCTCACGTGTTGGCAATTTGAAAATGTTCCCCTTGATTTCCTGAAAACACGGACCACCCTCCTATCTTAAAAAATGCTAATTTTAAACCCCGGGAAAAGGGCAATTATTCTAAAAATGAAGTTGATCAAAATACTCCTGCTCGTTTCATTAATTAGCACCATTGTAATTTATCTATTTCCACGTACCTGGGAGTTGGACCTGATCGCCCATCTCCAGGAAAATCGCACCGGAACCACAGTTGGTTTTTTTCAATTTATCTCCGATGCAAAAGTTAAAAGTGCAGTTTCAGTGGGCATCCCCGTTTTACTCATCCTGTTCAGTTTTATCAAAAGCAAAAGAATACTCCGCGAAAAGGCCATTCTGGTGCTGTTTTCACTTGCGGTCGCCGGAATTTTTTCTTACGGAATCAAAAAAATGGTGAGGGAACCGCGGCCATACGAAGTAGACTCCCGAATCACTCAATTGGGTGAAGGGGGTGGCTACGGATTCCCCTCTGGTCACGTCCTGGAGGCAACGGCAGCGGCTACCGCATTTTCAATATTATGGCCGGAATGGTCTATTATTATTGCTTCAATAAGTTGGGTGCTGCTCACCATGATGTCGCGGATTTATCTGGGTGTGCACGATCCCGGAGATGTAATGGGCGGCCTGTTTTTAGGGATGCTCAGCTTTTTGATGGTTATGAAAATCCGGGAATATGTCATCCGCCCGAAACCCAATGCATCTACTCAGTAAATTTTACATAATTTGTATTGTTTAACCTCTTTTTAAATGACCAAGCCTACTCTTCCTATTCTGGCTATTGTCACTCCATGTTACAATGAAGAGGCCATCATTATTTCCACGCTTCAAAGGTTGACCTCCTTAACCGAAAAGCTCATCGCACAGCAACTGATCAGCCCTGCCAGTTTTATTGTTTTTGTTGACGATGGAAGCCGTGACCAAACGCTATCGCTCATTCGTTCACACAAGAATGAAAAAATAAAGGCGCTCAAGCTCGCAGGCAACGTTGGCCATCAGCAAGCGCTCCTGGCCGGATTGCATTATGTAACCAACAAAGTGGACTGTTGCGTTTCGCTTGACGCCGATCTTCAGGATGATCCTGAAGTAATTGGCACGATGATCGAAGAGTTTACAAAAGGGAACCACATTGTATATGGTGTGCGGGGAAACCGTGATACGGATTCGGCCTACAAAAGGGGAACGGCTGAGCTCTTCTATAAATTTATGTTAAAAATGGGCGTGCCCTTAATTTACAACCATGCCGATTTCCGCCTTGTTTCAAATCAAGTACTGAACGAATTAAAAAAATACAAAGAAGTCAATCTGTTCCTCCGCGGTATTTTCCCACTCATGGGATTTCCTTCATCAAAGGTTTACTACACCCGCAAAAAAAGAGAGGCGGGAGAATCCAAATACCCGTTCTGGAAAATGGTGCGGTTTGCCATTACCGGTATTACCTCCTTTACGAACTATCCGTTAAAAATAATCACCGCCCTGGGAGCCATGGTCTTTTTCGGAAGTTTGATGGCCACCGCTTGGGTACTGTGGGTGGTACTTCAGGGTAAAAACGTGCCAGGCTGGGCCTCTATTACTTTGCCAATTTATCTCCTGGGAGGAATTCAGTTGTTGGCTGTTGGTATCCTGGGGGAATACATTTCAAAGATTTATCTCGAAACGAAAGCAAGACCACTTTATCATGTGGAGGAGGTTATCGAATAACTGGATTCTGAAAGCTTGACGCAAACATCCAAATCCAGTTTATCAATTCACCACAACAACGGATGTCGGATTTTCAAACAAGTCTTTGCATTCAAAAACAGTCTTGAAATCATCGCGGTGGGAGTTTGCCCAATCCTTCTTTGATGAGATAATCAATACTTTTCCATTCTTCTTAATAAAATCCGAAAGTTCTTCTTCGTTGTTCAGCTTGGGGATGGGTTTTCCATATTGGAAAACATAGGCCGAGTTGATCCATTGAAAATACGCCACCGGCCGGTTGTATTCGTTGATCATGGCCATGCTTCGCGAGGCAGGGTTTTTGGCATCCGCAGCGGGCAGGGCATAGGTGAACACCAGGATCAATGTTATCATAAAAGAAATGACATAACTGTAAAATGCCTTTTGCATGTCGCGGCGAAAAAGATAAACCAGTGCCACAATGGCACCGATCGGAATGGCGAGAAAATAATAAGCCAGGTAAGTCAGGTCTTTTAATTCCGGATCGATCCCCATGGCAACAAAGACAATGATGGGTATGGCTATGGCAATGAACAGAAAAACAATTCCGTTGATAGATAATCTTTTGGCTTTGGTGCTTTTTTCCGTTTCAACACGATCCACAAAATACGCCAGCAATACCGCAGCAAACGGAATGCACGGCGCCGGATAACTGGGAAGAACTGTTTTCGAGAACAGGAAAAATCCAATCAGGGTTATGCACACCACCAGGCTAAACAAAAGCAGTGGTTGATTTTTTCGTTCTCCCCAAACCATTTTAAGCATTTGGGGGAAAAAGAATGAAACCGGCATCAGGGCTCCGATCACAATCGCCACGGTGTCGCCCGGAAATCCACCATGTCCCTCAAAGGTGGTGACATACCGGTCGTAGTTATGCGTTATGAAAAAGTATTTTGGCCACGCCCAATCTGTTGCCACCCCCACCGCAACGTACCATGGCAAAGCCACGATTAACGTCACGAGTGCGCCCGGAAAAAGCTGGAGTTTCATGAGCTTCCCCCAGGAAAAATCCTTTCTCCATAGGAGAAAAATCAATACGATCAAACCCGGCAAGGCTATCGCAATGGGTCCCTTGGCCACAAAGGCAAGACCTATAAAGGCATAAAAAAGATATAAAAATCCTTTTCGGTCTTCGATGTATCCTACATAAAAAGCAAAAAGTCCCGTAGTGAGAAAAAACAGAAGGTAAGGATCCGGCACAGCCATTCTGAATTGATAGGCCATCTGAAGGGATGAGATCAATAAGAGTGCTGCGTAAAAGGCAACCTTCTCATTAAGTACCCTTCGGGTAAACCAGAATACACACAGGACCGTGAGAATTCCAAAGATGACAGAGAAAAACCGCGCCGAAAAAGCATTTACGCCAAAGACAGAATAGGCCGTCATCATAAAAAAATACTGAAGCGCAGGTTTATCGTGGAATTCATTGTTGAAGGTAGGGGTGATCCAGTCTCCCCGCTGCATCATCTCGGCAGCACATCCTGCATTTTTTGCTTCGTCCAGAATATAAATGGAGGTGCCCCAATAATTCCATCCGTAAACGATTGC
>JAYVXP010000170.1:0-4609 GCA_043785125.1 Bacteroidia bacterium | reverse complement strand
GAGCGAACGCTGATGATGAATTTGAAATTATTTTGGGCCAAGATGTTTAAGAAGAACGACAATCAGCCCGGAATTGTAAAAGAAAAGGAACATCGGCCTCGGTACGATAAAAAAGAGAGGGACCTTTGGAAGGCGCTGTATGACTAGGATTTTTAGAATTTGGGGATTGCAGGATGGATTCAAAAAAAGATTACAGGGCAGGGATTGAAAAGTGTTCTCAAAAATTGAACTGAATGGTTTGCCTTACTTCTTCCGATAGGGTTAGCGCCACCGGGCAAGTCAAGGCAGCGTGTTTTAATTTTTCTTTTTGAATATCCGTGGCGATGAGGTGAGGGTGAGAGAAAGTGATTTGAATTTCCTGGATTTTACGGGGGTTATTGTGCATGATTTTTGCTACTTCAGAAGTTAGGCCCGTTAATTCGATGCCTTCCCTTTGTGCCACAATGCCCATCAATGTCATCATACAACTGCTCAGCGCGGCGCAGACAAGATCGGTGGGACTGAAGGCTTCTCCCTTGCCGTTGTTGTCGGTAGGCGCATCGGTGATGATTGAATTCCCGGACTTCAGGTGTACCGCTTGTGTACGCAGAGAACCGGAATAGCTTGCTGTAATAATGGTCATAGGAAATAAACCTTAACTTTTGGCTTTTCGTTTACTAATTAAGGCCTAAATTTATTGTAAGAATTGAGCAAATGAGCGGGATTGCTAAAATAACCTTATGTTTTTTTATGAACATGGCGCTGGCCTTTACGGCCGCTAGCCAGACCAAGGACAGTTACGACTACAATTCTGAATTCTGCTGGGGCATAAACAAAAATACTTCAGGGGGCCTGATTGGCGGTTTTACATTCAAAAAGGCGAAAAAAATAAATGAAACTTTGCTGGAGACCTGGGGCGTAGAGATTATGAACGTCAAGCACCCGCAAGAAGTAAAACGAAATGCCGACGCCACCGGCAATCCATTCATTTTTGGTAAAAGTAACTACCTCTATGCGTTGCGACTGCAATATGGTCGCGACATGATTTTGTTCAAGAAGGCACCCCAGCAAGGCGTTGAAATTAAGCTCGTGACTGCCATCGGACCATCCATTGGTATTGTCGCTCCTTATTATATAGAACGCAAAGTGGATGACACCAATCTTTATAATACTGTTGATGAGCAATACAATCCGGACAATTTACATCATACCTTTAATAATATTTTAGGAACAGGAAATCTTTTTGAGGGTATTGGCAATTCCAAAATTCAGATGGGGGCCAACGCTAAAGTGGGATTCAATTTTGAGCTGGGAAGCAGCAAAGGTCAGGTTTCCGGATTTGAAGTTGGATTTTTGGTAGACGCTTATCTCCATAAAGTTATTTTGATGCCCACCACATATAATAAAGCCATTTTCCCCACACTTTATTTTACGCTTTTCTACGGAAGCCGCAAGTAAGACCAGAATTTATAAGGATTGCCAGGATGGGTATGCTGGAAAAATAATCAATGAATCATAAATCCCAGGAATAGCCCGACGATGATAATTGCCCAGGACGGCATGCGGGTGAAAGCGAGCAGGCAAAATGTGCCGATTGTAAATCCAAAATTCGTAAGGGTATTTTCAAGGGGTTGAAAAAGAGTAATGGCGGCGGCAGCAACGAGCCCAGCATTAGCGGCGTTGATACCTTCGAGGGACGCCCTTATCGGTCTGAACTTTTTCAGGCTGTCCCAGATGCGGATCATAAAGAAAATCAAAAAGGTGCCGGGAAGAAAAATTCCGGCAGCCGACATGATGGCTCCTGTAATTTGTCCAGTGAGCCCAAATCCACGACTGTGCATGGCCAATGTTCCGATGTAAGAGCTGAAAGAAAATAGCGGGCCTGGAAGTGATTGCATCACGGCATAACCGGACAGAAACTCTTCGGGAGTAAGATACGGCTGTCGCAACCCACCCGGGAGTGGCTTAGCAAACTGCACAAACTCGGTGTACAACATCGGTGTAAGAACCTGACCGCCGCCGAAAATCAAACTTCCGTTGCGGTAAAAGTTTTCGAAAAGGCGAATGGGCAGAAAGGAAGGAATTGTTTTGGTAAAACCGCCCAGCACCGCAGCGAAGATGAGCACGCCTGCCCACAGGAAGAAATTATCCCAGTGGACTTCGAATTTCTTTTGCTCCTCACGTGGGTGAGCCCTGTAGTTGAGTGCGGTAATGGCTCCGGCAATGAGCAATGTGATAGGGAAAACCAACGGCGTTTTAATAAAATAAGATGCGACGCCTGCCACGATCATCAGCGCAATTCCTCTTTTGGTGGTCACCGTTTTTAAGCTGATGGTGTAGGCCGCATAACTGACAAAGCCAACGGCCATGGGTTGAATAAAGCGGGTGAACTGCGAAACCTGTTCTGCGTGAAAGCGCGTAAGCAGGATTGCCGCGGCCGTCATAATGAATACCGAAGGCAAGATCCAGATCAGCAAAGTGAGATAGGCAAGATTGGGTCCGCCCAAGCGGTAGCCTATTCCCGAAAGAGTTTGTGTTGACGTCGGACCGGGCAATACCTGGCAAATTGCGTTGGTCTCAATCAATTCATCTTCAGTGATGTAGGCTCTTTTTTTAACGAGTACATCTTGGAAATGCGCAATGTGCGCCTGGGGGCCACCGAATGAAGTGATCGACAGTAGCGCTACGTCTTTTAGAAAGCGGTAATATCGGACGCGTCGCACCAAGTCTTCGATTACTTTTTGAGCCCGATTTCCTTTAGGCGTTGGTTAAGAAATTCCCCGGCTGTGATGTCCTCCCATTGTTTGGGATGTTGCGCATTGATGCAGCCAGGCAAAGCTGCCAGGCTCATTTCAGAGCGAGGGTGCATAAAGAATGGTATTGAATAGCGCGGCTTGGTCATCAAGTGTGTTGGTGGATTGACTACGCGATGGATCGTGGATTTTAGTTTCTTGTTCGTCAGTCGTTCGAGCATGTCACCAACGTTGACCACCAATTGTTCGGGCAGTGCTGTGATGGGAATCCATTGGCCATCGCGGCATAATACCTGCAACCCATCGGCACTGGCACCCATGAGTAAGGTAATCAAGTTGATGTCACCGTGTTCTGCCGCACGGACGGCATCGGAAGGAACGGCATCCGGGTTCTCGATCGGAAAATAATGGATGGGGCGGAGAATGCTGTTTCCATTTTTCACTTTAGTATCAAAATAATCTTCAGGCAGACCGAGGTAAAGGGATATGGCTTTGAGCATTTGGACTCCTGTCTTTTCAAGACTTCGATAGACGTCAAGAGAGATTCCTTTAAACTCCGGCAGTTCATCCGGCCAGATATTATCGGGGTATTCTTTTTTGATCGGATCGTTGTTGAGGACCTCCTGCCCGATGTGATAAAATTCTTTCAGGTCGCCGGTGTTACGACCTTTGGCGTGTTCTTTGCCTTTGCCGATGTAGCCACGCTGGCCAGCCAGTCCCGGAATTTCATATTGTTGTTTTATGATATCTGGGAGTGCAAAGAATTTTTTGATGACATTATAGAGACGCACCGCAAGGTCCTCACCGAGGTAATGATTTCGAATTGCTACAAACCCGATGTTATGATAGGCTGCGCCAAGGTCGGCGACGAATTTTTGTTTTTTGGTGGGGTCACCTCCGGTGAAATCTGCCAGGTCCAGCGAAGGAACATGGTCATATACTATTTCTCTCATACCTTGAAATTCGTGGTCAACTCATGTAGACCAGTGAGTCTTACAAGAGCGGTAGTGCAAGCTAATTATTTTTGAGTAAATTTATCCTCACTTGTTACCTCCTCATGGCGGAGGACATTGAATGAGATAAAAAAGCCAATATACTTGATTGGCACAGAATTTATGGAAGGTTAGTGTCTGATAAATCATTATCCTATGAAAAATGTAAGCCGTAGAAAGTTTATTGCCGACAGTCTGAAAGTTACCACCCTGACTGCGGTGGGTTCATCCCTGATCCTGGGAAGCAAGGAAGCTTCTGCCAAAAATCATATTGGCGCATTTCAATTTACACAAATCAAGTTGCCGTATGCTTTTGCGGCCCTCGAGCCCAGTATTGATGCGCTGACGATGGAAATCCATTATACAAAACATCACGCGGCGTATGTCAAAAATGTCAATGATGCTATTGTGGCCGAAAATATTCCCTACACCACAGAAAAAGAATTTTTTGCGAATGCCTCCAAACTATCAGCAAAAGCGCGGAACAACAGTGGGGGGGTTTGGAATCATAATTTTTTCTGGGAAGTGATGAGGCCCGGTGGCGGCGGAGCGCCGGGTGGAAAGGTCGGTAATGCAATCAATGCGGCGTTTGGTTCATTTGACAAATTCAAAGAAGATTTTATGAAGGCAGCGATGGGTCGGTTTGGTTCAGGCTGGGCATGGGTTGTAAGTGAGGGGGGAAAACTCAAAATTGGCTCTACGGCAAATCAGGACAATCCAATGATGGACAGTTCTGAATTAAAGGGAACGCCTGTTTTGGGGATTGATGTTTGGGAACACGCCTATTATTTAAAGTATCAGAACAAAAGGAATGAATATGTTGGCAACTGGTGGAATGTGGTGAATTGGGAAGAGGTGGGGAAGAAGCTGGGGTAGGACGGGTTC
>JAYVXP010000169.1:0-4610 GCA_043785125.1 Bacteroidia bacterium | reverse complement strand
TGGTTTTCCTTATTCTTCAGCGCAAACACAATACACCATTTGCCGAACACGCTGTACACGTTGGTATCCTTGTCCCGCGCATTCATCCGGTTGGTGGGCTTTAATAAACCGTACTGCACGCAGTTCTTCAGCAGCGTTTCGTCTTTCCGGTTTCCGTGGTGGAACTGTGCTGCGTTATAACCGATCTCGATGGTATTAAAGTCCAGCGACCTTCCTGTGATGTATCCTTGAGCTGTCTTGGCATTGTACACCGCATTTTTAAAGTAGGTGAACATTCTTGTCAGGAACATTTCACGAGTCAGCGCCGGGGATTCCGGGGTGGCCGTGATCAGGGTTTGTGCTTTTATGATCGCTTCGTGTTTGGTGATCTTTTCCTTGTGCATGATAAAATCGATCACGTCAAGACTCTTGCCGTTGGTGGAGCAGTTGGAAGAGAAGCAGTAGCACGTCTGAGTTTTATAATACACCTGGAAGCTCGGTGTCTTGTCTTCGTGGAAGGGGCAGTTCAATCTTCCCTGCTTATCGGGCTTGAGTCCGTAATAGTCCAGGACCTGGGCTAAGGTGAGTTGGGCCTTTATCTCAGCGATCTCCATTAACGAACCGGTTTAATTGTGATCTCCTGCTCCTTAATGATGACCTGCACCTGTTCTCCGATCTTAAACCCGGAACGTTCCAGCCAGCGGCCAATCAGCCGTAATTCCGGAACCGCGTGTTTGTCTCCGCTCCGGTATTTCTGATAAACCTTCAGTTTCCTGTCTGCCATAAAATATATTTAATACTGAATAATCCTTCACAATGCTAACTAATCATTCAGGGATTTACAAGAACTATTCACTTTGTTTCTGCCGGATTGTTCAGCTATTATTGTATAAGAGCTCGTTTTCACCCATTAAAACTGAATGATTATGACGTTTGGAGAGAAGTTGGCACAATGCAGAAAACAGAAGAAGGCTTCCCAGCAGGATCTGGGCAAGCTCTCTGGCATTTCGGGAGACATCATTGGTAAATACGAACGCGACGAGATGAAGCCCTCCATAGAGACCGCCAAGAAGCTGGCCGATGCGCTTGATGTTTCACTCGACTACCTGGTCGGTGACGCTGAACTCAAAATGCTCGATAAGAAAACCGTCCAACGCATGCAGGACATTGAGAAGCTCCCCGAAGATGAGCGAAAGGTTATTTACAAAGTCCTCGATTCTCTCCTGCGCGATGCAAAAGCTAAACAGGCATACGCTTAAAAAGGCAAAACCCGGATCACTCCGGGTTCTTTCGTTTCTGGGTTGACTACTTAAAATCTTCAACGATAAATTTCTCCCAAAGTTCTAAACCGTGCGCTTTGAACTCCTCGGGCGCTGCTTTAAAATTATTGTCGAGTTCATGCTCCCCGCCGAGATGAGATCCATTCGTATGCCCTACCTTATTGTGCCCCGAGATAACGTACTCCTTTTTCCCCTCGTGCATTATCAACATCATCTTTGCCGGGCTTATATCGGTTCGACAACTCATCTTATACATTATCCAGACTTCGCAGATACCATTGTTATTTAAATCAGTGATCGAAAAACTTTCCGTGATGAATTTTACCAAAAGGTCATTATCCTTAAAACAGTTTTTTTGAGAATCGTTGTATTCCCAGGTAATCTCTCTCTTACTTTTTTCCAAGGATTTAAAATTAACTGCGCGGAGTTCCACGAAGCGCATTTGAGAGTTTTTAACTTTTTCAAAAGGCTTGGTCTGCGACAGGATAAGGTAATTGTCCCCCTGTTTGTCTGTCCAGTGATAACCACTGACAAAATCTGATTGTAAAGTAGGGTCAAGCTGACTACGCTCAATGGAGTCAATATGCTGAGAAAATATCCTAAAAGGAAAAATTAAAGCGATACAAAATATTACTTTCCTCATGATCTCTTTTTTAATTTCCGGATGGATACCGATAAGTCCAGTCATGACCCGCTATTGGAACTTTCGAAATGTTAACTGAATTACTTTGATTCCCACCAAGAATGTAATTGTAGGTGTCGTCTGAATAAACGAAAAAAGCCGTGTGTCCATCCGGATACCAATCGCCTTTGACAAAAACGATCGCACCAAAAACCCCTTGCGTCAAAGCATCACCGTAGGACGCCATATCAGGAGCCCATGCCGATCTATTTCCGTTAACTCCTCCCGCTTGTAAGTTCCAGTTTACAAAAGCAGCACACCACGGAGTTGCTTGTGTTGGTTTCACTCCAGTATTTTTTTGGTAATCCGTTGCAGTAAAATATCCTTCTATCCTTGGATTGCTCCCCGAAGCCCACTCGCTTACACCTCTCCCATATTCCAAATATGCTGACATCATCCAAGGAGGAAATGGTGACGCTCCTTGACTGGCTTCTTCAACGTACCTGTCATAAATCTAGTCACTCTTTGTACTTTCAACCAACTGACATGCAATGTTTGCAAAAATTTCAGTGGTGGTCATCTTTTTTTTCATTGACACCTGACGGTATTCCTCGGGGCGATCTACGCCTAAGATGATAATCTTGCCTTTAAGAGTTTTACCACTTTCCTTGTTGCCGTAGAAATGCTCCATGCTGTAAGTTCTAAATTTCCTCGTCCGCTCCAAATTGATTGGTATAATATTCGGATGGGACTTTATGAACGAACGGGCTGCGCTCTCGTTCAATCTAAGCGCTATCTTCACCGCAAAGTGGTAGCTGGCATCTTCGTTTTGGAACGTATTACTAATTTGAAATTTCTCAACAAGGTTTAAGAAATTACTATTGCGAATTAGGTTAACAAATCCAGTAGCAGCGTGATCGGGATATAAAAAGCCGCAGCCAATTATTTCATCATATTCCTTACTTCCAAATGGACGAACTTCCGAGGGAAGTAATAAAGACCGCGTGACTTCCAATTCGCGCGCCAATTTCTTCTCCGATTCGCTTGGACGGCTCACCGCTAATGTATCCCCATTATTACTAAAATGATTCGATCGAAATTGCTCGAAATTATCACATTTTCTTAAGTCAACATTGACACAAATCAATTTTGATTCACATGTATTCAGGAATTGGATCGCTTTTGCTAACTCGAGCCTGTTATTTTTAACTGTTAACAACACCAACTCCTTCTCAGGCTGCGCTTTCAAGAACAGCGTAACCAAATTCAACACAATAAAGAGATACCAGGCTTTCATGATCAAAATCGAATTATGTATTGATTACCTATGTGGTGGCCCAACTGCGAGTCTGGATCTAGGGACCAAATCAACGTAACAGTCGCAGTCCAAATGACCGTTAACATTTATGTTGAGTTGATCCCGAAACTCGTCTGTGATGCTCCCGAGTCCGCCTGTTTGTATGTAAGGCGATGAATCATGTTGCTCCGGAGTACCAAATTCGTAGTAACTCTTAGTTTGAGTCCCATACTTTACAAAGCTCCTTGAATCTTCCTTGTCCCAGATGCCGTTGCCATTGGAGTCTTTGTAATTAATAATCAAAGTCCTGGTTGTTGAAGTATATCCCCAGTCTGTGTGTTTTATTTGATGTTGCCAAACAACATCAAAATCATCGCTGTGTGATCTTGTGTACCAAGTTCTTGCGTCTGGAATAAACAGACCATCGCCTTGCATCTCTCCTTGACTGGCTTCTTTATCCGAAGTATACCCAAAAGTATTCCATGACAAAAATAATTACTGCCCAAGAAATTAGTACGGAACATACCATTGAAAAAACCGGTAGTTTCTCACTGGATTGCTTTGCATCATATTCTTGAACTTTTGTGCCTGCTATAAAATCTCCAATTCTTCTTTTGGGGCTAAAAAAAGTAACAATCACCTCGATTGGCCAAAGCACTATAAATAGATTTCTTATAAGGCATCTAAATGGATTAGCTACTGTATTGATCTTTGCATTTACAACCTGTAATCCTAGACGAGTTTTGCCTGGGCTTCTTCCAAGATAAATGTCTTTATTAAAATATATTGACCATATAAATAATATTGACGTTTTCTCGAGTGTAGAATTCCCAAGGATTTCCAGGTTGCCAAATGCAAGCAATGGCAAAGAGAAAACCATTGCTACAAGAACCATTATTAGTTGATCAATTAACATTGAGCCGAAACGAATTTTTAGATTATTGATTCTGTTATTCATTTCCATCCATTCAGTGATTTATGTAAATCAGGCCCATCTGGCCGCTTAAATCTGCGCCAATACCTAAAGCGACACTGACTCCGGAATCAAGACCAAACCTAAAATCCTTAACACCCAATCCGTCCATGTTAATTTGAACGCCAAATGCTCCAATGCCTATGTTGTATGATTCAGTTATTTTGACGTTTCCGTTTTCGTCGGTAACGGTATTTGTACTATATGAGGATCCAAATCCCAACAGCTGAGGAGCATAAACCCCGACCTTGGTAATCTGAGAAGTTGATTTCCCTAACTTACTTCCGCCATAAGCAGTACTTGCACTGACTTTAACTAATTCTTTTGTATTGATTTTAAGCTCACCTCCAGCAATGTCTTTCACCTGCCCTGCGAAGTTCATCCATCCCGCAGTAAACGAAACTTCAAAGCCAGTGAACCAATGGAATCCTGTTTGGCTTCCACCCCCTTGACTGGCTT